>NZ_JAUBTS010000001.1:84560-331715 GCF_036705105.1 Microcoleus sp. B9-D4 | reverse complement strand
TGCCTGTTCCACAACAGATGGATTTTCTTTTTGCACCATTGTCAGCAACAGGCAAGATGCCTGTTCCACAACAGATGGATTTTCTTTTTGCACCATTGTCAGCAACAGGCAAGATGCCTGTTCCACAACAGATGAATTTTCTTTTTGCACCATTGTCAGCAACAGGCAAGATGCCTGTTCCACAACAGATGAATTTTCTTTCTTGTGGGGAGTAGGGGTTGGACACGCGAGCCCGCCCATAAAAGCCTGATTGAGAATGGTGCAACCTATGAGTTTCAAGCAGGTTTAACTATAATGACTTACCCTAAGAATAGTTTAGATCCTAATAATTATGCCAGAATCCTTTTTGCTCGGCCGGCTGCTGCTGCAATTAAACAGCGAAGTCGCTGATATTATTACAGACTTATCCGCTGTTACTTTAACTCCCGATGGCCATTTGTGGCTGGGTTCCGATGAAACGACTGCGATCGAGCGTTTGTCGCTTGTCGCGCCTCATATTTTTGGAGAACATCAAAGATTTGCGATCGCAGATTTTATCGATCTACCTGGAAAATGCGAAATCGATATCGAAGGAATGGATTTCAGCAGCGATTATCTTTGGCTGGTCGGTTCTCACAGCACAAAACGCAAAAAAACTAAAGGCAAAGACGCCGACAAAGATATTGAAAAATTAGCACAAATCGAGACAGAGGTCAACCGCTATTTGCTGGCGCGCCTTCCTATGAAAGACGGGATTTTGTGCGAGTCAATTTCCCCTTCAAACAATCCCGAAACCCAACTGAAAGCGGGATGTCTTCAGCGGACAGAAACAGGCAATTTGCTGACAGACGCGCTCAAAGATGACAGCCACCTCGGCTTGTATTTATCTGTGCCGATTCCGAGTAAAGAAAATGGGTTTGATATTGAAGGGTTGGCGGTGCGGGGCGATCGCATTTTGCTCGGTTTGCGGGGGCCGGTGCTGCGGGGTTGGGCGATAATTTTAGAGATAGAAGTTGAAGAGGCCCAAGCGGGAGTTTTAAGGCTTAAGGAAATTGGGGAAGGAGGGAAATTGTACAACAAACATTTTGTTGATTTGAACGGTTTGGGCGTGCGAGAATTGTGCTGGAACGGGGAAGATTTGATTGTTTTAGCCGGGCCGACGATGACTCTATCTGGGGCGACGAGGGTTTTTCGGTTAAAGGGGATTTTAGGGCGATCGGGCGACAGTATTACTGGGCAAGATGGGGGAGATTTGGAGGTATTGTTTGACTTGCCTTTTAAAGTGGGTACGGACAATGCTGAAGGGTTGAGCCTGTTTCCGTATTTGGGGGAGCAGAATTCGCTGTTAGTTGTTTACGATTCGCCGGATGCGGGGAGAATGGTTGAGGAAAGTGCTATTCTTGCTGATGTTTTTAGGTTGGGGTGAACAGAATTTACCAAGCAGCCGAAGCATACCTTACTCAACGGAAAACTGCTGTAGTTGCTTGTTTATCCAGATATTTTTTACTTTTGTCCTTTGCGAACCATATTCAGTCCATAAAGATACAATTCAGCAACAGCATAGACACGGGGGGGAGGATCTTTAGGACGAGAGCGTTCTGTAAGAATACCAGCGTCTACCATCTCTCTGATGAGTTCCGCTAATTTTGTATCCTTGACATCCCATATTTCAGTCAGTCGAGTCTCATCAATGGGGGAACGCTCGCCCCGTAATTTTGTTAGATATTCTTCCAATTCAGGGTATTCGTTGCGTACCTCATCCACCCGTTGCTCAGAAACATATGGCAAAGCTTCGATCAGTGCTTTTGGACGTAAAACTATCTCAGAACTGTATTCTGTAAGAAAATTTTTCTCAGCTTTGACTGCTTCTTGTAATAGCAATACTAAACTTCGAGGGAAACAGTTCTTTTGTCCGTCAGCAATACGGGTGCGAACCCAGTTATAGGTGTAGGCTTTTTTTCCCCGACCCATCCGCTCGCCCCATAAAGGATAAAGACTAGTACGCAATTGTTCTAACTCAATTGTATTGAGTCGATCGACAGTAACTCCCAATTTTAGCTCCAAAGATTTTCTCAAAGTCTCAGAACTTGTCAGGGATTGGCGCAGTACAAGTCTCCAAAGATCTGCCTCATCCCAGCGGAGTTGTAGCAATCGTCCGCTGTAATGTCCTTTGTTAGTAAAGGTGAGCTGATTCCAGATATCTTCTCGCAAAAATATCTTGGGGACAATACTTTTCAAACTTGTTCCGCTTTCGAGCCACCAACCAAGCAACGCTTCGAGGGAACGCTTACGACGAAGATAGTCTGTTGGAGTAGAGCCAAAGCCAGCATCTAGCTCATCATAAAGTAGCCACACGCGCTGAGTATTGTCTTGTAACCAACGGTCAACAGCACGCAATCGATCGCCTGATTGTGGAGAATTAGTGCTATCTGCCAACCACGAGACAATTTGAGCGTGTTCGGGATTTGGTTGAGAACTCAATCTAACCAGAGTCTCATCTGGATTAAATAGGGAACGCACTTTTGGTAGAGCGCGACACAGTTGCAATAGGGCATAATTTAACCAGAAGAATTGCCAGCTACTCTCACCCACCTGTTGTTCATAACTAGCTAAATCCGTGCTTTCTAGTATTTGTTCTTGCAGTCTTGGTTGGCCGTGTCCTGCAATAAAATAAACGTTGTTTAAATCAACATCAGAATGAGCTAACTTCTTGGCTGTTTCTGATTGCTCAACAAAAAGTCTAAACAGCAAGCTTTTTCCTGTTCCCTTAGCACCTCTTATCAGCCAACTTTTATTACTTAAAAACTTGGGAAAGTCCTCGGTTCTGTGAAATATCTCTGGAATACTAGATGGTTCTAATTCTTGGGCTGTTGCTGCTTGAAAATCTAACTCCTTTAATATCTTTTTATATTCGATATTTGTAGTTGCCAAGCTAGATTTAATATCGGGCAAGCTAGCATCAATGACCTCTGCAATCGGCAGATAATCATCTAGTAAGCTGTTAGATACGTTATTGACGAGACTAGACAAAGTGGCAATGTTGGGATTGTATAAAATTTTGTGGTAAAGTTCCTCAACTTTTGTTTCTACAGGCAAGCCCCAGTTATCCTCAATCCAACTCTCAACTCTGTTAGTCCAAATTCGCTGCAATTCATCTCCTACGGGTGGGATAGGTGTTAGGAGAAAGCGAATATCTGGCTTGCCTTGATAATCTCTTTGTTTCTTAACAGCTTGCACAACCCAACGCAGTCCTTGAAAACTTTGGTCAGTTGGGGAAAAGCAGATGATTGCCGTATCTGCTAGATCGAACAAGGCGATCGCGCTAGTGTCATTAAAACCTGGTCTAGCATCAATTAGAATAACATCGGGGTCTAGTCGATCTTTGATATCGCTTATCAGTTGTTCAACAGGATTTATTTCGCCTCTATAAAAAGATTGTAAAGTATGGCGATCGAGGTCAGCTAACCGATGAATATAATTTTCGTTATACTCTCCAGCCGGAACTAAAAATAGTTCGCCGCGAGTGCCTAAGTTAACCTGACAAATACAGTTATCAATAGTAGGAATATTTTGATCGGGAGTTAAATAACGTTGGTGTAGGTAATCCAATACGCCATACTGTTCTTCATTAATAGTCTCCAAATCGTTTTGAAACAAGACTGAAATGCCAGGGGCTTCAAGATCGAAATCTACCATGACTACTCGACGGTTGCGGGTTGCCAAAATACCTGCTACCAATCCTAATGCGGTAGAGCGACCGACTCCTCCCTTGAAAGAATAGAATGTGACAACTAATGGACTGGAACTATCTTCATCTAAACTTGCTGGCCGATCGGGTTCGGGAGCCATTAAAACATCTGACCACAGCGGTATTTGAATATGTTCGGGAGGTTGGTCAGCAGCTTCTTGTGGAGTTAACAAATCATAACCAGCCATTGGGTATTGACCCAAATAACAACCTATATTCTCTAAAAAACTGTCAATTTCCTCTTCGCGTTCAGCTAAAGACTTGCCATCAAAATAGCTGGTAACGACTCGAAGCTTCAGCCAACCCAGGGAAGTGCGCTTAATCTTAATCTGAGTTTGTGGATCGTTACCTTTTAAAACTTGGCTAAGATGTTCTGAAATTTGTTCTTCTAATATAATTGTATCGTTCATGATGCTTCACCTTGTTTAGATAGTATAAATCTATGTAATTGTTCTACGGCTTTTATAAATCGTATACTTTCCGCTTCCTTACCTAATTTATCTGAATAGCGAAGTTCATCATTCCGCCATGATGAAATTGTTTTCCATGCCTCTTTATAAGTGTTGCTTCTATCTAATTCTATGGCCCGCTTTAGCGATTCCACACACTCTAATAATTTAGGTAAGTTATGCAAATCTGAACCTTTCAGTCCTTTTTTAAACATCCAAGTATCTTTGAAATTGTTTATCTTTGGACCCTCTTCGTAACAAATGAGGGATTTTAGAGAACATTCGATCGCATAACCACCTAGGTACATAGCACCAGACCAACGTTTTTGCTGATGCAATGCTTGAGCATCTTTCAGTCGGTGACGAGATGCACCTAGCTGAACGCGCCTATCGTAAGTATCTGTCAATGGACTTACCTCCAGTATCACTTGAGTTTCCGATCGAGCTAGCGGAGCTTTAAGTTTACAGTAGCACTTGATGGCAATTACAAGTGGCAGTCAAGGGATCGTACAAACGAAGTGATGGCCAATTACGGCCGCGAAATTGGGTTAATTGTCGATCGCATCCCTTCGCCGCTGGCTGTAGCGTTTCAATTCATCAATTAACTGAGTATCGTTAGATGCTGTTCTCGCGCCCGCTTCCGCCGCCCACCGTTTCAAATCTTCAATTTGCGATCGCGCGATCGCAGCTAAAGGTACTGTATCCTCGATCGACCTCAAAATATCCTCCGTCATCAAATCCCGGCGCTGTCCGTTTACAAACGTGCCAAAAGCTCGGTACAATCCATCTATTACCACTTGTTCGATTTCTGCACCGCTAAAATTCTCAGCGCACTTCGCCAAAATCCCCAAATCAAACTCCCGCAATCTAGTCGGCCGCAAACGCTGCAAATGCACTTTAAAGATATCTTGCCGTTCCGATTCTGAGGGCAAATTCAAAAAGAAAATTTCATCAAACCTACCCTTTCTCAGCAACTCAGCAGGCAAAATCCGCACGTTATTTGCAGTTGCCACAATAAACACCGGACTGGTTTTTTCCTGCATCCAAGTGATCAAACTACCGAATACCCGCCGCGAAGTTCCCGAATCGCCGTCGCTGCCGCTGATAATGTTGCCGAAGGCTTTATCTATTTCATCGATCCACAAAACACAAGGTGCGATCGCCTCTGCTAATTGTATCATTTGCCTGACGCGACTTTCGCTTTCGCCGACCACGCCGCCAAACAATCTCCCAGTATCCAATCGTAGCAGCGGCAAACGCCATTCGCAAGCAATAGTTTTCGCAGATAAAGATTTGCCAGTGCCTTGAATTCCTACTAACAAAACTCCTTTCGGATTCGGTATACCGTAGCGACGCGCTTCGTCAGTAAAAGCATCTTGCCGCATCTTTACCCACTGTTTCAAATTCTCCAAGCCGCCCACACTTTTTAGGGATTCTCTGGAGTTAAAAAATTCCAAAATGCCCGTTTGGCGAATTGCTTGCTGTTTTTCCTCCAAAACTCCGTCAATATCTGACTCGTTAATTTGCTGTTTGGCGGCCAAAGCTTTAGCCAAAACCCGCCCGATTCTAGCGCGACTCAAACCCTGACAAGCTTTAACCAACTGTTCCCTTGCTAAACCGTTAACTTGCAACTGTTGTGGCTTTTCGACAACGTGGGAAATTAAACTGTCGATTTCTTGTACGTTGGGCAAAGGAAAATCAATTACTGTGACTTCTTCTTTCAATTCCTCCGGCAATTCCAGCGTGTGAGAAGTAAGAACTATAGTTTTTTTGCTGCGCTTCAATTCTCGCGTTAAATTCCGCAATTCTCGCACTACCGCCGCGCTTTTTTCGCTGTATGGATATTTCAAAATTGGGTGCAAATCCCGCAGTACAAATATGGTATATTCTTCAACAGCAGTTTTGCTGACGCGATCGAGGGCCGCCATTACCGAACCTTTCCCAGAACCGTTATCCTCCCAGCCGCGCACAAGATCCCAGAACAACACCCGGCGCGCGGGAGTTACTTGCAGCGCTACTTGGGCAATTACGGCTTCGACTGGTTCCTCCTCGGCGCCGACAATGTACAGCAGCGAATAGCGGGCGCGAATCATCAAATCTAGTCGCTTTACCAGTGCCTCGAAATGGTTATTTTTACTGCCATTGACGACATCTAATTCTTTGTTTTTTGGGTTGTTTTCTGTCATTTTAGTGAATAGTTTAGAGAAGAATTAAACTTTATTAAATATTTTGTTTGCAGTCAGGATTTTAGTCGTTAAAATGATTTAATCAAACTAAAGGTTTGTAGTAAGGAGGTTAGTCCTTAACAACTATTTAAGCGGACTAAATTCCGTACTGCAAACGTTAAAATTATAACAGCCTAGTAAGCAATTGACTACTTAGCAACTTTTCGAGCTTGTTTCACCATTTCAATGAGAGTGTGGTGAGCATCTTCGGCGTCTTTTAAAGTGCGATCGAAATTTACTCTGACAGGCACTGTTTCGTCGTTGACTTTAGCGGTTAAATCCATGCCGTTGGCATCAATAGCGAGCATTTGAGCTTCTGTAGCCTCTGGTTTGCCGCCAAATGCTTGAGCGTAAAGCACGACAGCGCTAGCGTGGTCTTCGTTCATGTGAGTGCAGATGCGATCGCTAATCTCAGTGGAAAACTGTTCTGACATGGGAGATTCCTCAGATGCAATATCGATCGATTGTACTGCGATCGGTACAAAGTTTTCAATAGCGAGGAATTGCCTCAAGAGTTATGAGGGATAAATAACTAAATTATATCCGCGTTAATCGGCGTTCATCTGCGGTTAAAGAATCCAATCATTCAACTATAATGATAAAATATTACTTTCTTAATATTGCCGAGTCACCTGAAGAACTCTAGCGCTTATATCGAACTACTCAAAACATTTCCGCCGCGACCCATAACTGCTGAGGAGGAGTTAATGGCAACTCAAGAAGCGATCGACTCTTTGTTGGATAAAGGCGAACTGACTCCCGACGAACGCGACTACCTCCACGTACTGGGAACCCTTGTTTATGAGTACGAGCAAACTTTATAACCCATACCTGACATTTACGTAGTAGAACTATTAAAGGCTTTAGTCGAAAAATTTGATGGGAAACAAAAAGACATAGTTCCTATTTTTGAAACCGAGTCTATTGTCTCAGATATCCTCCGTAAAAAGCGCCAATTTACAACCGAACATATACAAAAGCTTGCTGAATTTTTCTCTCTCTCGCCCGCTGTTTTCTTTCCGATACATCCAGTTAAAACAACTACTTGAATTGACAAACATATTTTTGTTGGTAGTAAGGACTTTAGTCCAGAAACCGGGTTTTTACGATAACACGCATTGTCACCGAGAGATTCTCTAAAAACCCGGTTTCTTGAATCGGAGTGCGTAAATCCTGAGAATGCTTCCTTTTCATTGTTTTTTAAAGGCGAGACAGTTTATCATAATTAGCAATTAGAGAGAATTTAAACAACCTGCCATGCTGTGGACACCCGGACAAATCCTCAAAACTCGCCCTCTCCGCATTGACACCATCCTGGGAATGGGGGGATTTGGCATGACTTACAAGGCCACACACTTGCAACTCAACTATCAAGTTGTCCTCAAAACACCGAATCTAAGTTTGCAAAATGACCCAGAATATCCCAACTTTGTTCGCAGATTTATCCGCGAAGGGCAAATCTTAGCCAAATTTTGCCAAAACGCACATCCTGGAATTGTCCGCATTAGCGATTTGTTTGAGGAAAAAGGTCTTCACTGTTTGGTAATGGATTTAATCGTCGGGCAAAGTTTATTTGATGCCGTACAGCAACAGGGACGACTCCCGGATACAGAAGCAGTGGCAATTATCCGCCAAATTGGAGAAGCATTAAGTGATGTTCACCAAGCAGGAATTGTCCATCGAGATGCCCATCCAGGTAATATTATGTTGCGTCCCAACGGGCAAGCGGTATTAATTGATTTTGGTCTGGCAAGTGAATTAATGCCAACTATTATTAGTAGCAGACATCCTCATAACCCTGCTTTTGCTCCTTGGGAACAGCATATGGAAGGTAGTGGTAAACCAACAGTTGATATTTATGCTTTAGCTGCATCTTTATATTATGCGGCAACGGGAAAAGTGCCAACAGCTTCCCTCAATCGGCATTTTAGAAATGAAGCATTGCCACCTGCGAAAAATTTTGGGGTGAAGGATTGGGTGAGTTTAGCTATAGAAAAAGGGATGGCATCCGATCCGCAAAAACGGCCGCAGTCGATGAAAGATTGGTTGAGTTATCTGCGGAAACCGATTCCGCCAACAGTTGCCGGTGTTTCGGTACAGCTTAAATGGGCGCGGGGTGTTGATTATACTCGCCTGCGGGATTTATTGGCGGCGGGGAAGTGGAAAGAAGCGGATGAGGAAACACTCAAGGTGATGCTAAAAGCTGCTAGACAGGAGAAGGAAGGTTGGTTCACAAAGGACTCGATCGAGAATTTTCCTTGCGATGATTTGCGGACGATCGACCAATTGTGGGTAAAATACAGTCAGGGTCGCTTTGGCTTTAGCGTCCAGAAAAAAATCTGGTTGGAAGTAGGCGGTAAAGTTGATTATGACACTGAATGCAAGCTAGGCGATCGTGTCGGTTGGCGAAAAGGAGGACAGTGGTTGGACTACAGTAACCTAACCTTTAAGATTGCAGCACAAGCAGGCCACCTCCCTTGGGCTTTGGCGCACGCGGGGTGGTATGGTGGTTGGGGGGGGGCGGGGTTTGGGTGGGTCTGTTCTCTCGCATCGAGAGCTGTAAGCTGTAACCTATAGCGATTTCAGCCCTTTGTCAAGTCTTTTTTCTCGAACCTTTGTTTACGAAATTATCTGCTTTTAGTCATTTCAATATCTGTTACACCTTGATATCACTCTTCAAGCAATAGACTCGCGAAATTCGGGTCATAGCAATTGGCCAACACAGACTGTTTGGGGTTCAGAAACCTGGTTTTTTACGAAATATTTGGTTGTAGCCAGCAGATTCCGTAAAAACCCGGTTTATTTGGTCAGTGTGTAAGTCCTAAGCTGTTCTGCATTTAAATGGTATGTCAATAAATTTTAAAGTCTTGTAGGGTGGGCGTCCCGCCCGCCCTCAATCTACAATTTAAATGCGCGACAGCTTAATCTACTCTAAAGAGGATTTTATCGAACACTTCTTAGTCAAACAGTAACAACTATATCATTCCAAATCCGCAAGAGCTAATTTCAAGCAAGCACGAACCTCCTTCCAGTCACGTTCCGACAGATGACCAATTAGAACTAAGTTGGAAGATGGGGGTAGAGTGACAATAAAACTGCGAAAAACTGAAGCGACTCGTAAACCTGCTGCAGCCCAATCTTGGAGTATATAATCAGTTAAACCTAAAGCAGTGGTCTGTGTAGTAAGGAGTCCAGCTATGACATCAGAGCGGGTTGTGTTATAGGTAACTGATGATAGAATTACAGCCGGACGACGTTTAATGCCAGTGACACCAGGAAAATCTACTGTCACCACATCACCAGGATTAAAAGACACTATTACATCTCCTCATTTTCAGAAAAAATGGTTGCCGCGTACTGCAAAGAAAATGCCGTCACATCGAGTTTATCTTCCTCAGTCCAAGTCTCGCTTTCATCGACAACCGACAGATTTTGCTGCACCAAATCGTTGAGAATAAGAGTTGCCAAGCGCAGTCTATCCTTTGGTGAAAGGGTAGACAGAACGCGATCGTAAACTTCTCGAACAGTAGTTAACATAGCAAATCCTCTTGCTTCTTATCTTGTGGAACACTTAGGACAGGTTGATTTGATTATAGCTCAAAAATTTAATAAAATTATGCTATAATTAAGTTCTAATTTTTAACCCCATATTCACCTATGCCAACTTTAACTGATATTGGCACTTTCATTATCCGCGATCCGCACCTTCGCGGTGGCATCCCTATTATTGCAGGTACTGCCACATCGGTGCAGCGAATCGTAGTCTTATACAAACAAGGTAATAGTGCTGAGGAAATAGCAGCGGATCTGGATCATCTCACCTTAGCGCAGGTTTATGCTGCACTGACTTATTATCACGCAAATCGAGCAGAAATAGAAGCAGATTTAGCGGCTGAACAAGCAGAATATGAACGTTTGGCAGCATTAAATCGGCTAAAAATGCAGGAGAAAGCATGAGCCAAATTCGTCTTTACTTAGATGAAGATTCACGAAGTAAAAAACTATTGCAAGCTTTACAAAGTCGTGGTGTAGATGTCATTACTGTTTCCGAAACAGGGATGTTATCTCGCAGCGATGAAGAGCAATTAATTTGGGCTTTTACTAATCAAAGGGTAATTTATAGTTTCAACATTAGGGATTTTTATAGAATCCATACCAATTGGCTAGAAAGAGGAGATTCTCATGCAGGAATTATTTTAGGACAGCAAAATTATTCAGTGGGAGAACAAATGCGTCGCCTTTTGAGTCTAATTTCTGCCAAATCAGCGGCAGAAATGCAAAATCAAATAGAGTTGATCAGTGCTTGGAGTGAAGAGTAAAGATATTATCGATCGAGATAATTAGAATCCCGACTTCTTGGAGAAGTCGGGGTTGTGAGTATTCTGGTTTGTGACTACAAACTGCACAGCCTAACTAAAAGATCGATCGTCAAACGGCAATTCATCAAACCGCGCATCAATATCAGACTCAGAATTCCCAACAGGGGAATTAGCGCGAGATGCTGACGGCTTAACAGAATTCACCTTGGCTACCGATAACTTGGCCGCAGGTTCTGATTTCTGTAGGTTAACTACAGGTAACTCCCCGCCATTTTCTCCATTTTTGCCCGTTTGATTCCACATCATCATTCCCAGCAAACCATCAACCAAACCGCCACCGCTACCGTTGCCTGTTACCGCAACATCCGGCACAACTCGCACGTTGCGATCGCCTATAATTTGCATTAACTGCAAAGCCGTATAACCGGAACCACCCAAAGCCACAACACCCGCGCGATAAGCTTCAGCTTGAGCATTTCCCTTCACCCGAATCGACTCAGCTTCACCTTGAGCTTGTTTAACCTGAGAATTCGCTTTCAACTCAGAAATCTTCACGCCTTGTTCCGATTTCACCATCTCTTGTTGAATCTCAGCCAGCGCCGTTTCCCGCACCAATTGTTGCCGCTGAGTTTGTGCTAATTGCTGCACCTCATAAGTCTTGCACTGTTCCTCAGCAATTTTGCGATCTGTTTGAGTTTGCATCAACTCTGCAGGCGGCAAAATATCCCCGATTAAAGTATCAATTGCCTGCACGTCGTAGGTACGCAAAGCTGCTTTGATATACTCGGCTGCTTCCGCTTGCCTGCCACTTCTTGCGGAGAGAAAATCTAATACAGAATAAGCTTGAGCCGAATTGCGGAAATAATTGCCAATTGTCGGCTGCAAAACGTGGTCTACTAAATTCTGCATCGAACCGACGCGAGAGATGACTTTGGGAGCATCCAAAGCGCCGACGTGAATAATCTGAGCTACTTCTAAATCAAAGGCAAAACCGTCTTGAGAACGCACGGTTAAAGACGAAAGTTGAGAATCGTAACTGTGCCTTTCTGTTTTACCAGACCAATTCAATACTATATTAGTAGTCGGCACTAACTCTACTTTCAAAATGCGAGTGTTCAGCGGATGTTTCCCCGGATAAAGGGGAGTTACCCAAACCCCTTTATTGCCGACATTTACTAAATTTCCGTGAGTGAAAGCAGCGCCGCTCACATCTTCCGAGGTTTGGCCGACATAGGAAATAACCGCGCCGACATAGCCGATCGGGATTTCGGTCATCGCCACTTGGTCAACCCCGACAAACCAAGGATTTAAGTTCCACGAACCGGAAAGCAAAACCTGTTCCTGCAAACCGCGCCGCCCGCCGGCGGTGATAAATTTTTGCGCGTTTTGGAAGTTGTCGTGATTCGGAATAATCGGGCCGGCAATTTCGCCATCTTGAATTGGAATGCCGTCAAAAGTTGTGACAATTCCTACTTTATCTGGGGCAATTCTGTACAGCTTTAATTGTTCCGGTGTCATCCCGTGTTTGGCAGCATTTGCCGCTGTAATTACTGTAAATAATGCTGTATTAATTCGATAGCTACCACCAGTCAAGATGCCTAGTTGTCTACCTTTTTCGCCGCCGCCTTTGAGGAATTGGCGAGCATCTTGAAAATTGTCACAGTCTGTGATTTTGCCGAGGATGCGCTGCGGTGGAATTGACTTACCACCTGCTGCGATAATCAGGGCAATTTCACCTTGGGGAACTACAGTCAGAGACTCTTTGCGAACGTTGTATTGCAAAGGCCAATAACCCCAATGCCAACCGGGGGGCAAAGTATCAGCTTGATATCCAGCTTCTCCGTTTAAGGCAATTAAATCTCCAGGCGGTAAAGACTTGCCGCCGAAGCTAAACTTTTTACTGACAATGCCAACTTCCCGATCGCCAATTACTACCAATCCGCCAAAAAATAGCGGCAGCACCAGAATAATTATCATACCGCCGATCGCGATCGGGATAAATCCGCCCGGATCGAGCTGCATTGTCTGCACCGGAACAGTGCTGCGTAACTGCCCTAACTGCAAGCTAGAATCAGGTTTTGCGACTAACTGAGTCGAGGTTTGATTTGCGGGGGGGATATTGCTAGCTGCTAATACCGGCGAGGGTTTCAAACTGGTTGTTGCACTAAGTGCTAAAGACGCCGAAACAGCGGCTGCAAACTGTTTTAAAAAGCGGACTTTGACTTGAGATTTGGACAAAAATGAATAAAGCATTTTTTTTGAGCAGGGCTAATTTGTCCTAGGAGCTCCAGCTTAGCCTTACTAAAAAGTTTTGGCGTAAAACTTAAGGTCTTATTTATCATTATTTGCCGTCATAATAGTCATATTTCTCAGTAAAAATACTTATAATTAAACTACAGGCTGACAATCCCCCGTTTTAATGCGGAAATCGCGGCCTGCGTGCGATCGCTAACTCCCATTTTGCTCAAAATATTGTTGACGTGAAACTTGACGGTACTTTCGCTGATGTGCAAAACTTCACTAATCTCGCTGTTGCTTTTACCCGCGACTATGAGGCGGATGACTTCTAATTCGCGATCGCTCAGTTCAGGCCCACTCAGGCGATCGGCTAACTTAACACCCACTGCCAGCGGAATATACTTTTTACCCTCAAAAACAGTCCGAATTGCTGCTAAAAGCTCCTCTGGTTCCGCATCCTTAAGCAAATAGCCCTTAGCGCCAGCTTGCAATCCGCGATAGATGTTTTCATCGCCGTCATAAGTCGTCAGCACCACAATCCGCGCGCAGGGAAACTCCGCACAAATCGCAGCAATGGCGGCGACTCCATCCATTTGGGGCATCCGCATATCCATCAGCGTTACATCCGGCTGATATTCGCGAAACATTGTCACAGCTTCCTGCCCGTTGCTTGCTTGCGCCACAACTTTAACATCTGATTCATGATTCAGCAGCGCCACTAAACCTTGCCGCACAATATAATGATCGTCGGCAATTAAAACGCGAATAATATTTGATTGGTTAATCATGTTTACCCTGTTAATTTTATTAAAAAAAACTGAAAATCTCACGACAAACTTACTATCTATAGTCATCCTAAATGATTCAGATAAATTTGTAGGGTAGTGCCTTTCTTTGCCTACCCGCTATCTATCGGGCAACCGGGCGTGGGATTGCCCCTACAATAATTATGCAAATGATTTAGGATTGCTATATAGTCATCCTAAATCATTTGTGAATTTCTTACTCGCTCCCTTTGGTAAGGGGAGGGTGGGGGTGGGGTAAAAAATTTACTACTTATTTAGGATTGCTATATGGTGCGAAATGTGCACCTTACTTTACTGGCGATTAACTGAAACTATAACTTCTGTTCCGTTTCCGGGGTGGCTGTTTACAGTTAGCTGCGCGTTAATGCGATCGGCGCGTTCTCTCATGCCCAATAAACCAAAGCCATTCCTAAAACAGATACTTTCTGTATCAAATCCCTCTCCGTTGTCTTTCACCCGCAAAAGGAACTTGGATGTTTCGTAAACCAACTCAATTTTGATCGCTGTAGCTTTGGCATATTTGAAAATATTTGTTAATGCTTCCTGCCCGATCCGCAACAGGTTATTTTCTACCTCTAATGGTAGGGAATATGCCGTGCCAACCACTTCAAAAATAGTGTGCGTATCAGTATCTGATGACAGTTGTTTAGCGATTTGGTTGAGAGCGCTATACAAGTCGCCCTCTTCTAACAGTTGCGGGCGCAAAGATTCTACGGATCGCCGCGCTTCAGCAAGGCCAGAGCGAGCCAATTCGCAGACTGTTTTCATGTGTACTTGTGCTTGTTCTGGATTTGCTGATATTACCCGTTCCGCAGCTCCCAAATGTATGATAATACCTGCAAAAGTTTGCGCTAAAGTGTCGTGAATTTCCCGCGCCATGCGGTTGCGCTCTTCGAGAATATTTTGGTCTATGAGTTGTTTAGACATCCTTTTTAGACGTAATTGGTTTTCCACGCGCACTAAAACTTCTTGTTGTTGAAAAGGTTTTGTAATATAGTCTATTCCGCCCACAGAAAATGCTTTTACCTTATCGAAAACTTCTTGCAAAGCGCTGATAAAAATTATTGGGATATCTTGAGTTTTTGGAGTAGCTTTGAGCTGAGCGCAGACTTCGTAGCCATCCATGTGAGGCATCATAATATCCAGTAAAATTAAGTCTGGTAAATTGGCATTGATAAAGTTTATAGCTAATTTCCCACTGGGAGCTAGGTGAACTTTATACCCAGCAGCCGATAGTATCCCGCTTAAAAGTTTTAAATTCTCAGGACAATCATCAATCACTAAAATACTTTCTTCGCGGGTAAAACCGAGGTTTTTCTTCATGTCTCATCCCTTAATGTGTGTATTAAATTTAGCAACTGTTCGTACTGAAAATTTTTAATGCAAGCTGCGCTCGCCCTCGCTAAGGGCTGATTGATTTCGCGAATTTGACTGATGACTGTTTGCATCTGTTCTAAATCGAGATTGCTAATGGCTTGCTGAAGATTGGCTACTAACTCAGGAGGCAATTCAGAAAAAGCGGTTTTTGTCAATACATTTACTTCATTTTCTGTGCAACTGGGGGCAGCATTTAGTTCTTCAAAAACGAATTGCACCCCGATATGTTTGTGCAGAATATCAAATATGTTTGCTTCTCTAAATGGTTTGCGAATAAAATCATCGCAGCCGATAGAAAGGACAACGGCTTTCTCTTCCTCAAAACTACTTGCTGTTATGGCAACAATTGCTGTCTGGGGTAGGCACGGGGGCACTACCCCTACAAAATCATCGTTTTCCGTAGGGGCAATCCCCCTGTGGTTGCCCTCTTTAATTTGTTTGGTTGCTTCATACCCATCCATCACCGGCATCCGCATATCCATAAAGATTAAGTGCGGCGAATATTGCTCCCACTTTTCTATTGCTTCCCTCCCATTTTTGGCTTCGTAAACTTCAAAACCGATCGCGGAAAGCAGTTTAACCAGCAGTTGGCGGTTGTCAAAAGCGTCGTCTGCAACGAGAATTCGATAGCGGGGTTGATTGGGCGCGATCGCCATAACTCGTCTGGTTGGCTGTTCCCGTTGGCGATCGGCTTTTTCAACTGGATTAACTTTAATGTCAAATTTGAAAATAGTACCGCCTCCCGCACGAGAACTGACTGTCATTTCACCGCCCATTAAGTGTACAAAAGAACGTGCGATCGTTAAACCTAATCCTGTTCCTTGTTGCGATTCTTCCCCGGTTTTGGTTTGAACAAAAGCTTCAAAAAGCTTGTCTAATTCACTAACATCAATTCCCGCTCCCGTGTCTTCAACCTCAAAGTAGATTTTATGAGCAAAATCGGGATTTTTAATCTTTACATAAATGCCGCCTTCGGATGTGAATTTAATCGCGTTAGAAAGCAGGTTAATCAAGATTTGGCGCAATTTTATTTCATCAGTTCGCACATATTGGGGAACGTCTGGCATCCGCTCTACTAATAACTGCAATCCCTTATTTTGTGCCGGAAGTTGGAACATATTTTCGATGTCGTCCAGCAGGCGGTGGAGGTCAAAAATTGTCTCGTTGAGCGTCGCGCGTCCCGCTTCTATTTTGGACAAATCTAATACTTGGTTAATCAGTTCGAGCAAATGTTCTCCGCTGCGGGTGATAATACTCAGGTGTTCTTGCTGTTCCTGCAATAGGGTAGAACCGCGATTCATTAATTGGGAAAATCCGAGAATTGCATTGAGGGGAGTCCGCAATTCGTGGCTCATATTTGCGAGGAATGTACTTTTTGCTCGGTTGGCTTCTTGTGCTGCGTCTTCGGCTCGTTGTCGCTCGATAATTTCCCGCTGGAGTTCGAGAGTGCGATCGCTCACTTGCTGTTCTAAAGTGCGGTTGTAATCAGCTAAAACTTTTTCGGCTTGTTTGCGATCGGTGATGTCTTGAAATGTGGCGATCGCATAATTAATTTTACCCGTTTCATCCACAATTGGAGTGCTGGAAACTTCCAAGGAAACAATCTTATCAGGTCGGTGAAACTCCATATCATCTAGTTTAACAGTTTCACCCGCCAGAGAACGCACGATTGGCATTTGTGCGGTGGGATATAACTCGTTTGTTCCCGCGAGATAAAGTTGATAAGTTTCTGCTAATTCCTCAGTATTGGCTTCGGGTATTGTGGGAATGGCACTTAGTTGATGTGCTGTCTGATTTGCATAGGTAATTTGTCCGGTGGTGTCATGCACTGTTACCCCGATCGGCATAGCGTCGATAAATTGAGTCAGTCGGTTTTCGCGTTCCTTGACTTCCGCGTAGAGTTTAGCATTGGTAAGTGCGATCGCGGCTTGTCCCGATAACAATTGCAAAACTTCCAGGCGATCGGGAGTAAAAGCTTGTGCGGTAAGGTTATTTTCGAGATAAACAATAGCAGCCAGTTGACCTTGATTCATCAAAGCAGCACACAAAATAGACTTGGGCTGACGTGCTTTGATGTAAGGGTCATTCGTAAAGTTACCTTCACGAGTGGCATCATTTAACACTAAATTTTCTTGGGTTCGAGCGACATAATTGATAATAGCTTCGGAAACTTCCTGGCAATTTTCAATAGGCTCAGATTGCAACACTCTTATCCGTTCATCATTAATTACACCTTCCGCTTCAATCAGCAATTTCCCTTGGGTTTCTAAAATCAAATATCCTTTTTGAGCGCCGACATTTTCAATCAAATTTTTCATCAATCGGGACAGTAATTTATCCTGTACGATTTCGCCAGAAATTGCCTCTGAAGCTTTCATGACTGTAGCGATATCTAAGGAAGAACTAGAACGGCTGCCCGTAGTTGATGTAGTGGTTGAAATGCTTTTATTCGTAGGTCGCTCGATCGTAAATAACTGCGGATATCGAGTTTCTAAATCTTTGACTTTAGCCGCTGCACCCCATAGCTGGTAGCAGTAACGAGCTTCCTGCATATAAGATTTGGCTGTTAATTCTTTCCCCCTGGATAAATAGAACTTGGCAGCGAGTTCGTAAGCGAGGGCGACTTCGTGGATGTACTCGTTTTCTTTGGCGAGGGAAATTGCGCGATCGTAATAGTCGATCGCTCGTGCATCTTTACCAATAACCCGATATCTTTCTGCCTCAACTAAATTAAATTTGTGCAAGTGATTCATCGGAGCGTGATGCGCCCATTTTTTCATTTTTTTCTGATTAGCCGTGACTTTTTTTAAACAGTGCTTTTGCTGGTCAAAAGAAGCATTAGAATAGAACGAAAGCTGAGCCAGCGATTCATAAAAATAACAGTAGGATACTTGCAGAGTTCCAGCGGCACTATCTACATACTGCATTGTGGAAGCTGCATTTGATACCGCTTCAGCATATTGCCCGAATAAATAACAGAGAATCATTTTATAAAAATGCAGGGCAAAAATCGAAGTGCGATCGTTAGCTTCCGTTAACAGTGATAGCGCAGTCCGCTCATCATAGGCATCCCCAATTAAATAGCAGGGATTTTCCGACTTACCTAATAAATTAAAAACCGACTGCTGTAAAGGTTTAATCTGCCAAATAATCGGGTCATATTTTGATTGTTCTATTGCCTCGCCATAAGTAGCAATATCGCCTTCCAGCCCTGACAATTCAGCGCCGAAGAGGTACGAATAACCGCAGTAAGTTTGAGACGCACAAGCACGTTCTTCCACTTGTCCTGTTTCCAATCCGCTTTTGTAAGCCTCCAACAAAGATGGCAACGTTTCTTTAGCTGGCGCTTTCCAATGACGGATGAAGTCATTAAATGGAAGAAGGACTTTAGTTTTTAATTCTGGCTTACCAAATTGCTCCAACATCGTCAATGCTAGCTGACCAAATTTATAACCACCTTCAATATCTCCCACCACTCCGCACAAAATTAATCCATAAACTGCATAAGCATGGAGAGACTCAGGATAGTTGCCATACTTTACAGATACAATCACCTGCTTAAACACAATTAAAGGCATCAGTTGAGGGGCAACGCCATAGGCGACAGTAGCCATAAATGACAAGATACGCAGTGCAGCTTGTTTAGCAGGATCGCTTCCTTGAGGTAGATTGGCTAAATCCTCAATGCGTTTCCCAGCTAGGGTTAACTTAACTTCCAGCAATCCGATTAGGCTATCTAGATTGTTAGGCTTTGCGGGCAGTTTGACTCCCAACTGCCTCAGAATTTTTAGCCCCATATTAATTGCCATATCTAGTTGATTTTGGGCAGCATGAGTACCCATTTTTACCTCGATCGTTTTGACGCGATCGAGCACTGTTTTAGCATTTGTTAGCACGAGGTTCCCTAAACTTTCCATATGCTCAAAATCGCCCACTATGTAAGCTAGCTCTGCGGCTTCTTGATGCAGTTGCAAACTTAGCTGGTATTGCACCAGCCAAGCGTTTTCTGCTAGCAAATTTATCCCCGTTTGCAGATAGGTGAAAGCTGACTGATAAGCTGCCGATGCCTTGGCTTTTTTGCCCGCCATCAGATTTAACTGAGCCAGTTCATCTCTTTCTGTTTGATGGAAAATTAGCTCGCAGCCGAAATTGAGTTGATTAACAATGTCAAAGATTTGTTCTTCTGTGGGACAGGCATCTTGCCTGTCATCTGCGAGGGTATTTTGCAGCAGCAGTTTTCCTATTTGATGGTGAACCACCGGCTTATCTTCTTCGGAAATCAGGGAATAAGCAGCTTGCTGAATTCTGTCATGGACAAATTTGTATTCTACGGATTGGCTACTGGGTAATTTCCCTGCAATTTCTAATTCCACATCTCCCATATTCCCCAGCAACACGACTAAATTTTCAGCAACGGCTGCGTACAAATCCTCCGCCGTTTGTCCCACAGATTTTTCGCAAAGTGAGGCTAATGTTTTCACATCGAATTGATTGCCAATGCAGGCTGCTATCTTTAAAGTTTCCTGCGTATTATCGGGCAGTTGTTTAATTTTGTCAGCCATCAACTCGACAACATTATCAGTGAAATTCCTCGCTTGAATTTCCTCTAAATCCCACTGCCAACTCCCCTGTGTCCCCCCTTGGTAAGGCTGGGCTGCTTCATTCTCTTGTAGCGGCAATTCTCCCGTGGTTGCCCCCATATCTGAAACCCCTACCCGATAGTCTATCGGCTGGGCGGGCACGGGGGCACCGCCCCTACAAAACCCTGGTTTTTCGTAGGGGCAATCCCCCCGTGGTTGCCCCGAAACAGCCCTGGGGGTAAAGTCAAATTGTAAGAGTCCTTCTGTATAAAGCGATTTGAGAAATTCATTCATAAAGAAAGGATTTCCGCCCGTTTTGAAAAACACTAATTCGGCAAGGGAGTTGATTCTTGCTTCCGGGCAATTCAGGGCATCAGAAATCAGTTGAGTAACAGAGGATAAATCCAAAGGTGACAGGAAAATGCGATCGACCTTTGCCCCTGTTTTGACAATCTCTTCAATTGTTAGCATTAACGGATGAGCAGCAGAAACTTCGTTATCCCGATAAGCCCCAATTAAAAACAGTCCCGTTGACGAAGCGCTCATCAGCAGTTGCATAAGTTTCAGAGATGCCCCGTCAGCCCACTGCAAATCATCGATAAATATTGTCAGAGGATGTTCGGGTTTGGTAAAAACTTTAATGAAGTTTTGAAACACAAAATTAAAGCGATTTTCCGCTTCAGCCGCACCCAATTCTGGCGGCGCAGGTTGCTTGCCGATAATTAATTCAATTTCAGGAATTACATCAATCATGACTTGACCGTTGATTCCCAATGCGTCTAATAATTTTTCCCGCCATTCTTTAAGTTGCGCTTCGCTTTCTGTCAACAGTTGTTTGGCTAAATCCTGAAAAGCGCTGACAATTGCGCTGTAGGGAATGTTGCGCTGATATTGGTCAAATTTCCCGGATATAAAATAACCGCGCTGTTGAGTAATCGGTTTGTATAATTCTTGCACCAAAGCTGATTTGCCGATACCAGAATATCCCGAAATCAGCATCATTGAGCTTGTGGCACAGGCATCTTGCCTGTGACTGCTGGTGGCACAGGCATCTTCCCCATGTCCACTTGTGGCACAGGCATCTTGCCTGTGACTGCTGGTGGCACAGGCATCTTGCCTGTGACTGCTGGTGGCACAGGCATCTTGCCTGTGACTGCAGACTGTTTCAAAAGCTGTTAGTAAACTATCAATTTCTCGCTCTCTGCCATAAAGTTTTTGCGGAATTTGAAACCGATCAGAAATATCTTGACATCCTAGCGAAAAAAAGGATATATTGTTAGCGCTATGCAGTTGATTTAAACATTCTTCTAAATCCGCTTTAATTCCGATCGCACTTTGATAGCGTTCCTCAGCATTTTTCCCCATCAACTTCATCACAATATCGGAAACAATTTGCGGAATTTCGGGATTCACCTGAGATGGAGATAACGGCTGTTTAGCGAGATGACTGTGTACCAATTCCAGCACATCCTGAGTGTCAAAAGGCAATTTGTTTGTCAGCAGTTCGTAAAAGGTAGCCCCCAGGGAATAAAAATCCGTGCGGTAATCTAGACTGCGGTTCATTCTGCAGGTTTGTTCCGGCGACATATAAGCAAGAGTTCCCTCTAAAATGTTGGGATTTTTGATGGTGTAATTCTCGCGCGTTAACTGCGTGGAAATGCCAAAATCGATAATTTTGAGTTCGCCACTAGCTGGATTGAAGACAATATTTGAAGGGTTAATGTCTTTGTGAATGATGTGGGCGCTGTGAATTTGTTGTAAACTTTCTGTAGTGGCGATCGCAATTCGCAAGAATTCTTCAATACTAAATTTTTGCTGCTGCATCCAAATTTTCAAGGATTCGCCGCCAAAATCCTCCACAAACATCACCAGCGTGTTTTGATATTGCTGCAAATCGTCAGCTTTTATACAACCACTCATGTTCAGAGATTGTGTAATTTTATACTCTGTGCGGTAGCGGGCGAGTTCTTGGGGTGTGGGATAATTTTCTTTAAGGATTTTGAGGACGACGGGTCGATGGTCCCGTTGTCGGAATCCTCGGTAAACTAGGGAGTTTGCGCTTTCGTAGATCAGCTTTGTAACTGAAACGCCGGGAAGATTCAGCATATTGATACCCCTGTCAACTGTGGGGTCGAACATAGCATAAATCTGTTTCTTACACAAGAGGTGAGTCGATTTGAGATTGTGTCAGAAACCGGGTTTTTTAGCAAAATCCTTCGTTGCAACCCGCAGATTCAGCAAAAAACCCGGTTTCTTTGGTTTGATGCGCAATTCCTAATAACCGCAATGGACGAGATACGGTTGGAGTTTCCGGCAGATTTCATCATAGCTATTTTCCACTTCTGGCAATAAATTCACGGGACGAGGTGCGATCGATCTTTCATAATCTACAGTAGTTTTTGCTTCTAATTGAAGAAACTCCAAAACCTTCAGGATAGTTGACTCTGGGGATTGACATAAATCCTCATACTTAATAGATATGTAATCGGTTGTTGGCAGCGATCGAATATTTTCCAAATAATAAGTCGTCGCTAGCAGAGATGTTTGAGTCACTTGACGTACCCCCAAGCCAAATAAACTCGAATACTTAATCCGAAAGAGCAAACGCAGCATGGGGTTGTCGAATATCTTGCCATACCGCTTAGAAATTAGCTGCGTGTAGGGACTTGCAACAGAAAAAATCAAGCGCACAGTTTTTAACTTAGAATTAATCACATGGATTGGATGTCGGTGAATAAACACAAACTTAGCTTTAGGTAAAACACTCTTGATATACATAAAGTGGGGAAAACACCAGGGATTTTTGAGCAAGAGAGGTTTGTCTGAATTGGAAGTAAATTGAATTTTCTGACAGAGTTGCGAAAACAAAAGCAGATTTTCAGGGTTCAAGTAAGACTCATAGCCAGCATTTCTGAGAATAAATCCATACTCTTCTGGTAAATCGGGAGTAGGCTTGACTTTATCGAATTGGCGATCGCTAATTTCCAAGGATTTAAACAAATTTTCCAACTCTTGACGAGTTTGCTCCTGTGTTCCATTTATACGGTCATCCAAAATTCTATCGTATTTGATGATGTGAGCAGCCTTGAGGTAGTTAAAGCACTCAGTTGCTACCAATATTTGATAGAAGACCGTTGTTCCCGATCGATGGTCTCCCATAATAAAAATAGGATTAAAATCGACTTTTCCTAGCAAGTCAAGGTAGGGTTCATCGGGAATATTGTTGATTGTTGTGACTTGCATATTTTTGCGTTTTTGTATTTTTATGGTTAGTTAAAATCAGCCAATCCTCAAAATATCGAGGCGTTTCTAAAAGGTATTATTTTTCAGCTAAAACAGGTTTCCCAGTCAAGACAACTTGTTCGATAATGTCAGCGGCGCGCTTAGTTCCTCCCGATCGCCCGATCGCCCCTTGCATCTCGATCGCCCTTTGTTTATACGACTCTTGGGTGAGGACTTTCACAATTGCGGATCGAACTTTAGCAACGACGCTGAACATTACATATAGCAGTTCGGTTGTCTTATTTTGAAGCAAGTCTCAATCCACGGGTTTGTTTTAGGCGATCGCTAGCAACGCACCCTACAAGCTAGGCGATCGCACTTGAAGAATTATTTGATGACTATTTTGAGAGATTCAGGACAAGCGATAGCCTTATCAGTGGCACTATCTTTCCTACAATTCATAATGAAAATCTCTCTACATTCTCCATTGGCAGCAGATGGAAAAGAAATTTCTTTTGATTTACCTGGATCTAAAGCAACTATGTCTTTACCCAAAAAGTGTCCCGACCTACCGCAGAAACTTACCCATTTATCAGCATCAAACCAGACTTTTTCACCACTTACATTGATAATTTGAAGTGTATCAGCCTGATAGTTATCCTTAGCACAACGATATTGTGCTCCGTTTTCCCGTGTTTTGCATTTAGTTGCTCCATCTGGCACAGGTGCAGCTAGCACAAAATTGAACATAGATGCAAAAGTCAGTCCCACACACGCTAGAGACCTAGATAAAAACCCTGATTTTTTCATTTTTATTGTTCCCTCAATAAATTATCTCTTCTATGTACAACTTTTATCCTATAAAGATACTCCCAAAAAACTCTCTTTAAGTTGAGTTTTAAATTAACCGAACGATCGGTTTGCAACTAATCTTATGTCGGATCGACAACCTGTACTTTTGTTCAGGTGTCGCCTTAAACTACTATCCAAAGACTGCCACACGTATCGATACCTAGCCAAAAGTTCAGGTAATCTCCTCAACTAAATGTTAGTTCAAGCTAGCTAATTTTTTTAGGAGAAAAACTAAACTTTAAGCTAGCTACTTTAGCCGGGAAATTTCATAAACTAAATTTACGCAAAGACCAGCACTAGCTTAGCTGGAAAAAATAAATAAGGAGTTACTTCCTTAACAATTAAGTCAGGAGAAAATCTCATGTCTTTTGAATTTGAAAGCGTCAATCATTTTTTTCAAAAAGTCTCGCAAGATCCCGAACTCCAGCTACAGTTCCAATCGGTAACGGATCGGGAAAGCTTAATCGATACAGCGATAGCCCTTGGCAAAGAAAAAAGCTACAGTTTCTCCCCAACAGACGTTTCTGAGTGGCTGGAGTCGGTGACTGCCCAGCATCAGAGTCAGTCAGAGACTTCAGGCGAGTTGTCTGACAGTGAATTGGAGGCTGTTGCCGGCGCTGGACCTGTTATAGGAGGATTGCTAGGTGCAATAGGTGGATTTTTTGCCGGCCTTTTAACAGGAGAAGACCCCATTAAGGAAGCTGAAAAAGGACTTATTGCTGGGGCTGTCGCAGGTGCCTTTACTCCTGGACTGTAGGCAATCTTTTTCTGAATCCAATACCGAAATTAAAAGGAGCAATCAGATGGACAGCACTAATCAGTTTTCCCAAGAAGTTGAGCAAGATTCTGCCGTGGGGCCGCAACAGCCGCCAGCAAATCCTGTCGCTGAAGAATTGAACGATACGGAATTAGATGCGATCGCAGGCGGTATGGGTTTTATGTTTCAAGATTGGCATAATATCCCCCGTTTCTCTCCGAGAAATTATGAGGCAGTAGTGGGTAAAAAGGTTGGATAGCAGGCAACTTTGCTAGGAGTTGCTGCGATCGCTTTTGGAAGCAAAATTCACTAATTATGTCAGGAGAAAACATCTGATGGAAAGCAACAATCAATCTTTGCAACAAGAAGTACCGTCCGAGTCGTCCGCGATCGCAGAATCCGCACCGGACAACTCAACCGATCGAGAATTGAACGATTTGGAATTAGATGCGATCGCAGGCGGTATGCGTACTATCACGGTCAGCGGCCCAAGGCCCAAATATGGTCCGGGCCCGTCCATGAAATTAATTGAAGCAATGCAGTCCTATTACGGACAGAAGCAATGAACTGCTTGTAACTAGAAGCGATCGCGCTTCTGCTGAGTTTAAACATCTAAGGAGGAAACATCTGATGGAAAGCAACAATCAATTTTCGCAAGAATTACCATCCGAGTCGTCCCAAATCGCAGCATCCGAATCGGATAATTTAACTAATCAAGAATTGAACGACTTGGAATTAGATGCGATCGCGGGCGGCTGTTCCGATGGGGCCGATCGAGCTCGGGCTGCCGGTATCCCTGTGATCGCAACCAGCCAACCACTCCCATTTAAACCGCGCTTGACAATCCCTATGAATGTGTTTGATTTTTTGAGTTCCTAACACAACTTAAAGGAGGAAATATCTGATGGAAAGCAACAATCAATTTTCGCAAGAATTACCGTCCGAGTCGTCGAAACTCACAGCATCCGCACTGGAAAATTCAACCGATCGAGAATTGAATGACTTGGAATTAGACGCTCTCGCGGGCGGCCGTTCCGATATGGCCGATCGAGCTCGGGCTGCCGGGATGCGCGTTGTCACAACCAATGCAAAATATCCCGATATGGGGCTGATATCTTTGCACTTAATAGAAGCAGCGTCGCGCGCAGTTGGCAATCGGAAATGAGCGGCTTATAATTGCCAACTGCCACGGGAGCGATCGGGCTAAAATTTGAAAAGCAATCGCAGAGTATGCGATTGCTTTTCCGTGGAATAATGACAACTATAGCAATCCCACTCTATAGAAAATATGGATGCAATACAGCCACTATACCTGATGCAGCAAACCCCCGATACGGGCAACGCTACAATATTTAGCGTTGGCTTAGTTATCGCCTGCTTGCTATTGCTAATTTTGTTGTGGCTGCCCGATTTGCTGACCAAAGAATAAGCCTAATTTGGCTCGATTCATAGTGATGGCTGTAGGGGCGGGTTCACCGAAATCTCTCGGACCGATCGAACAATTCCATAAACCCGCCCTCCCCCGCCTTGATTTACATCAACATTTCCCAATAAATTAGCGGTACATTTGTATTGTTGGTGGGGTGGGGCGGGTTTACGAGATTGTTGATTTTTGCCAGAGATGGTTGGTGAACCCGCCCCTACGGGTTGGATTTACCTCAACATTTTATCCCATAAATTAGCGGTACATTGGTATTGTTGGTGGGTGGGGGCGGGTTTACGAAATTGTATATTTTTGCCAGATATTGTTGGTGAACCCGCCCCTACGGGTTTGTGAAATCGTGCTTACATTACTCTAACTGCCGCTCAACTAATCTCGCAAATAATCCTCCCTGTTCGATCAATTCTTTAAAGGAACCAACCTCCACCAAACGGCCTGCTTCAAGCACATAAATGCGATCGGCATTGCGAATCGTACTCAAGCGGTGGGCGATGACAACTCGCGTCACATTCAACTTATCCAAACTCTCAGTAACGATCGCCTGCGTGCGGTTGTCCAAAGCACTCGTAGCTTCATCCATCAGGATAACCTTTGGTTTGACAACCATCGCGCGGGCAATTAACAATCTCTGCCGCTGTCCTCCCGAAAGATTCGTGCCACCCTCGCTGACAACCGTGTGCATTCCCATCGGCATTTGTTCGATATCGGCTGCTAAACCGGCCATTTGCGCGGCTTCCCAAGCTTCCTCCTGCGTTACCATCGCCCCGCAGGTAATATTGTCAAACATCGAACCAGCATTAATTCTGCCGTTTTGCAGCACTACTCCTAACTGCCGCCGCACAGCTTGAACGTCGAGGCCTGCTAAATCTTGATTGTCGTAATAAACAGTGCCGCTTTGTGCTATTTCAAATCCCAATAACAGCCGAAATAATGTTGATTTGCCGCTACCAGACGGCCCGACGATCGCGATAAATTCCCCCGGTTGAATATTGATGCTGACATCATCTAAAATTGGGGGGCCGTCATCGCGGTAGCGGAAAGTTGCGCGATCGACAGTAATTTGACCTTTCAAGCGGCCGGGATCGGCTTTTGTCGGGTCAGATTCCGGGATTCCCTGGACGATCGGTTTGGCTCGCTCCCACAGCGGTACAATTCCTAAAATATCAGTTAGGGTATTGCTCAAATCTGTGACGCCAGAAAGAAAGGTGCCGAAGGCGGAATTAAAAGCAAGAAAGGTTCCCATATTCAGTCCGCCTCCTTCTGTTTGAGAGGTTTGCATGAACACAATTGCAAACCAAAACATCAGAATAGAACTTACTAACGGCAGCGCTTCGTTAAATACAGAAACGCTGTCGTCAATTCGTTTAATTCCAGTTCTTAGTTTAATTTGCTGGCTGTACTTTTTCGCCCAAGCTGCAAAGGCTCGCCCTTCGGCGGCCGCTACCCGCAGCTTTGATACTCCGTTAATCAGTTCTACTGTCAGCCCGTTAATGTCGCCTTCTCCCGTTTCCATCTTCCGCTCTTTTGGGATTAAGAGCAAGCTCGATGTGACTGTTACTATAACCGCCAGAAAAGTTAAGCCAATTCCGACTAAAGTCAGTGGCAGGCTGTAAACAAACATCAGCCCCAAATTCAGCAGGGAAAATATGGCGCTCAAAAGTGTCCGCTGCGTCGCGCCGCTGAGTTGGGCGCGAATTTGATTAACTGCTAATAAGCGAGTCAGCAAGTCGCCAGAGGAATAGCTGCGAAAAAATGCCGGTTTTAATCTCAGCAATCGATCCCAAACTGCCGGCTGGAGAGTGCCGCTGGCAGCATTTTCGATCCGCAGCGTCAGAATTGTTTGGGCGATGCTAAATACAGCCCGTCCGATCGCGGCAACTAACAACACCAGCCCTAGCTGCCACAGTAAAACGCGATCGCTGTCGGGAATGGCATCATTGACCAAAATCGAGGTGGCTTGCGGCGTCACCATCCCCAGCAGCGTTCCCAATATCCCCAGCCCGAAAGCAACGATAATGTCTTTTTCGTAACCCTTCGTCCCGAACCGAAACAGTTCCGCAGCGTTGCGAAGCAATAGCGGCAGGGGTCGGTAAAACATTTGAGTTTCTGGCGACAACTGTTGGGCTACTGCTTTCGTTACCCGTTGGCGGCTGCGGTCGATCGGGTCGAACAAAGTATACCGAGATCCCTTACCAGGCAATAAAGCTACTGGTCGATTTTCTAACTTTGTATAAGCAAGCAGCGGGCCGCAGTTTTGGCGCCACCAATCCCCGGTCAACAGCACGCGGCGGGTGCGAAATTGGGACGATCGCGCGATCGCCTCCATCGGATCTTTAACTCGACTCAAGTCTTCGGAACCCGCCGGGGGATTGACGGTTATACTTTGTGCCTTACCTACAGCCCCAGCAGCGATTAACAGAGGCGTTCCTTCCTCAAACAAGGCAGTTTTCCGGGGATGCAGCACCTCGGTTAACTCTCCCAAAGCTGTCTGAGTTACTTGGCGGTTTAGCTGTTCTCGTTCCTGAAATCGGCGGAATTCCTCGGCTTTTTGCTGGGAAACCAGCAAGTTCAAGCAGCAGCAGAAATACTCGTGCAGCAAAGCTAAACTCGGGCGCAGCCAGTCGGCATTTTCCACCTCTGCTGTTGAGAAAATTTGCACTTCAACTTCCCCGGATGCCACCAGCAGCATATTCCCAGCCAAAGGAAATGCTGGGGAAGCGGAATTTAACTTCAATTCCCCGACACTCGCATCGCCCGATCGCACCTGCACCCAGACAACTGTTCCCGGAGGCGATCGCAGAATTTGACCGGGAATTAGCGATATCTGCTGCGAGGCTGCTAAAACAACAGTTTCTGGGGCAACTATTTCCTCCGGGGCGTGAAGCCGATCTATCCCGTAGGGAATCACTCGTTCTCCCAAACGCTGTATCCACCCTTCCACAAGCGATCGCGTTTTGCCGTCACCAGCAGCAACTAAAGCGGCACAATCTGCGATCGCGATCGGTTCCAGTTCCGTTTCGGCGATCGCGATCGCCAGAAGTCCCCAGCCATCCCCCAGGGCCGTACCGAACAAAGCCTCGCCTGCACTGACGCTGAACAGATAATGGCGATCGCCCGCAGGTTTCTCACTTTGTATCTGGGCTGCAAAAAGTGCGATCGCGCCCGTTAGCGAAGCCCTCGAAGAGGATCGAACAATCCACGCGCGATCGGGGTCATTCAGCAGCAGCGGTTCATTTCCTTTAATTCGGTGCAGTTTCTTAACAGGATTTAGATCGAGCATAGCTAGTAATTTGTGATTAGTAATATCAAGTCCGGCAGGGGTTTAAACCCCTGCCTCAAAGAAGACAGTCCGATCGAATTGATCGGGCTAATCCACTGATCCGCCAGGGATTAAAATCCCCGTCTCATAGCTAAAGTCGGTTTTAACCGACTGAATAGCCAAATCAAACCATCATTCATTTCAGTCCTCTTCAGAGGACTTTAGCTATTAGACAGGGAATTCATTCCCTGGCGGACTACCGGGTTGGCGGGCTGACACGTTAAGGTGACACCAATGGGTATTCCTGTGTCCCTACAAGAGCTATATACCTTACCTGAAAAGTTCGGTATTTCTGTTTATTGTTCGTTCCCAACCAAAAGAGCATAAGCTCCTCCCAGCTTTTGCAACTCCTCATGAGTGCCTCTCTGAACTACTTTCCCCCCTGCTAGCATAATAATTTCATCGCAATCTCGAATCGTGCTCAAACGGTGAGCAACCACAATACAAGAAGTACCGCGACGCCTCAAATTGCGATCGATAATTAACTCAGTTTCAGCATCCAGAGCACTCGTTGCTTCATCCAACACCAACACCGCCGGATTTCTTACTAAAGCCCTGGCAATTTCCAAACGTTGCCGCTGTCCGCCGCTCATATTTGTTCCCCCTTCATTGAGTTGAGCATCGTATCCTCCCGGCATATTCAAAATAAGTTCGTGAATTGCCGCATCAATGCACGCTTGCACTAAATCTGCTTCCGGTACTGTCGGGTCCCAAAGCGTGAGATTTTCCCGAACAGTGCCGGCAAATAGAAATATCTCTTGTTCGACCATTGCCAGCGAATTTGCTAGGATAGAACGGGGAATCAAATTGCGAGGAACCCCGTCAAATAAAATTTCGCCATTCATTGGTTCGTAAAGCCCGGTAACAAGTTTTGCAATAGTAGATTTGCCAGAACCGCTGCCCCCCACTAACGCTACCCGCTGACCCGGTTTTACGGTTAAGTTCAAGTTTTCAATTAGCGGCGCTTCCAAGCGGCTGTAGCCAAAACTGACACCGCGCAATTCAATGCTTCCTTGCAGGTGAAAAGAATCTGGTGCAAGGGCGGCGCGGCCGTTTCCACTATTAAAAGAATCGCGGTCTGCTTCTGGATCGATCGGGTTTTGCAGAACGTCATCAAGTCGGTTTAAATCGGCTTCTAATTCTTGCAGAGTGCTGCCAAAATTGACCAGATTGTTGACGGGTCGGAGGAATTGTTGAGTGAGACTTTGATAGGCAATTAACATCCCGATACTCAACCCCCCGTTCATCACCCGCAAGCCCCCGACAACTAAGATAGCAGTTGCAGCTAATGCCGTTAAAAAGGCTGGTAATATTGACAATATTTGAGTGGGCAAAGCCAATTCTTGCTGGGCGTTGCTCATTTTGGCATAGTACCCGGCAAACTTAGAAAATAAATCGAATTCTAAACCGCTAGCTTTGACAGTTTCTATAGATTGAATGCCGGCAATTGCAGCACCGCCAACCTTACCTGTTTCCTGAGCTAATCTGGTGTTAGCATCGACGCGGCTGCGGGATAAGGATTGCAGGGCTAAAAAGTTTAAGGCTGCAAAAACAGCGGCAACACTGGTCAATACCCAGTCGTACATAACCATAATTATTGCATAGAAAACCATCATCACGGCGTCGATCACAGTTGCAGCAAGTTTCCCCGATAAAATTTCAGCAACCTTATCATTAACTTGGCAGCGGCTGCTAATTTCACCTGCAAACCGCTGGGCGTAAAATCCCACAGGCAAGCGCAAAGTATGCCAGAGAAACTGTCCCGACATCGAAATCGCAAGCTTGTTAGCCAGCCGCCGCAAATAGAAAAGCCGCATCCGCGCTAGCAGCCCTTGGACTGCCGCCGCAAACAGCATTCCCAATATTAAAGGTCGCAGCCACTCGTGACGGTTTTCGACGAGAATTTCATCCACAAAAATTTGGGTAAATGCCGCGCCAGCCAAACGGGGAACAGTCAGTAATAAACCAGCAATTAAACAAAATGCGATCGCCCAGCGGGAACTTTGCAATCGGGAATCTAAAGCACTGGCAATACTCGGTTTTTTCCCACCCTTTTTAAACTCAGGCCCAGGCTCAAAAGTCAAAACAACGCCAGTATAAGCAGACTTAAATTCTTCTAGGGAAACAGTCCTCGGCCCCGATGCGGGATCGTTGAGGTAAACGCGCTTTTTCTTAATCCCCTCAACCACCAAAAAGTGATTGAAATTCCAAAAAACAATAAAAGGTGGGGGTACAGTTTTCAACTCTTCGACAGTTTTTTTAAACCCTTTAGCATCTAAGCCGTAAATTCTGGCTGCTTTAAGGATATTAGAAGCTTTACTGCCATCGCGAGAAACGCCGCACTCGCTTCGCAATTGGGCTAAAGGTACTGGGTGTTGGCAGTAACTCAAAATAATTCCTAAAGCAGCAGCACCGCATTCTACTGCTTCCATTTGTAACAGGGTGGGAGTACGAACTCGCCTTAATTTGCGCGGCATAAAAAACTTGTCAATCCAGGGAATTATCATCGGCTATTAATGGGTAAAATCCATAATAAATTTTGCTTGTTTATATCGAAGTCTCGCTCCCCCTAAATCCCCCTTAATAAGGGGGACTTAGACTGCTCTTGTCCCCCCCTTGTTAAGGGGGGTTAGGGGGGATCGAGACTTCGATATAAACAAGAGAGACGGTCGGTTTAATAGTAAGGTGCTCTACTACCCGAAATCCTCGATAATCATTCTAGAACTTCGTCTGACGCACCCTACAAGTCGATGGGAGTGTGACAGTTGGCCTTAGTCCTAAATTAATAAACCCCAGTCAAAGATCGAAAAATAGGAATCACGTAAGAAATCGGCGCTAACTGCCCGATTTGAACCCGAACTAGCGCCGTAGTACCGGGGGAAATCTTGAGAGGAGGCCCGTTCGATGAAGACCATTTGTAACCGCTGATAGTGTTCGGATCTTGTTGCAATTCCACAAATATTTGCACGGGAGCACCGCCACCAGCTATGTTTTTTGCGATGCTGTCAGCCAAATTTTCATTGCCGATAATTGACGACATATCTTGATTAGTAACCGGAAAAGGAGAAACTTGGGTTACTTTGCCGACAATGCCGCCGTAGCGTTCCCGCTTGACGACGCTAGGGGTAACTTGTACGGTCATTCCCGGTTTAATTTGCTTGCCGTCTCTGTCAGCAAAATAAACAAGACTGACCATTTTTTCGCGAGAATTTTTAGATTCAACTGTCCCGATCCTTGTACCGATGTTCAGCATTTGACCTGCAACGGCGCTAACTTCTAAAACGCGACCGTCATATTGGCTGGTAATTTTGCTGTCTGCCGTCAACTGATTCTGTAAGTGGGCAATTTTGCGTTTAACTTCCTGAATTTGATTTGTTTGGGCGATCGATTTTTCTAAGTCTTGTTGAGCTAGTTTGACCGCTTGGGTTTCCATGTCTTTAATCTTAGTTTTGATTTCGTCAATTTTATTCAGGTTTTGCAGGTACTCCCGTTCGGTGTTACTTTTCTGAACTTTAAGTTCTTGGAGGTTGTTTTTAATTTCGTTAAGGCGGTTGAGATTTTGCAGGTACTCCCGTTCGGTATTGGTAGCTTCTACCTTGAGTTGCTGCCGGCTGTTTTTGAGGTCGTCAATTTTATTGAGATTTTGCAGGAATTCGCGATCGCTATTGGTTTTCTGAACGTCGAGTTCCTTTAACTGCGTTTCAATATCCGCCAATTGCATCTGAGAGTCCGCGAATTCCTGTCTCGCTTGCAGCATTACATCCTCGCTGATCGCCCTCTCTTGTTCGTAAAGAACGCGGCGAGTTTCAAACCGCTGCTGCAAAGTTTCCACCAAAGAAGTGATGTGCTGCTTTCGCTGCAAAAGACTCTCGCGTTTTTTGGCGATCGCGGCCAGAGTTTGCTGCCGCAATATCGGCGCAACTTGTTCTCGCCGCAAACTTTCTTCCAAACTTTGGCGTTTTTCTGCTAATGCTGTCAGAGTTTGCTGCCGCAGTACCGGCGCAATTTGTTCGCGGCGCAAACTTTCCTCTAAACTTTGGCGTTTTTGCTCTAATGCCGCCATACTTTGCTGGTGCAATATCGGTGCAACTGACTCCCTATTCAAGCTTTCTTGAAGGTCTTTTTGCTGCTGTTCTAGGGTTTTTAATTCCAGGGCAATTTGCTGTTTTTGCAGCTTATTAGTATCTTGTTTTTGCCCTTGCAGTTGGGCTAATTTCGCTTTTTCTTGCTCTAACTGCTGCTTGAGGTCTAGTTTATCAATTCTACCGATTTCCTGACCCCGTTTAACAACATCTCCCGGCTTGATATTTAGCTTTACCAATTGACCGGAACTAGCAGCTTGAAATTGCACGACTCGGCGGGGCAGAAGCAACACGCCTTGACCGGAAACAGTCAGCGGAATTCGCCCGATCGCACTCCAAACCCCCGCAGCAGCAACTAAACAGCCAATTGCAGTTAGTGGCAGCCACGATCGAGGACTAACCACCTGCATCATTTGGTCGAGGCGTTCCGGTGAAGATAAGCGATCGATCGCTTCAGTAGTGAAAAGTTTGTTTTGTTTTACCTGCATCAGCTATTCCTTTCGAGAGTGCGATCGCGGCTGTAAGCAGGGGTGTATTTGAAAGGGAAATTCCTTGCAAGTCAATTGAGACCCAAACAATTTCCCAACAAACGTTCAAAGCTTCCGTGCAATTACTTGAATGTTCTCACTCCTGTTTGCAGCTTGCCTGTAAAATCACTTTACGACAATTAACCCTCGTAAGACCTACCTAACAGTAGAGTTTTCAGCTAACAAAAAGACCAGGGTACAGCCAGTCTTCAGACGGGGGAATGACCCGAACTTTTGGCTAGGTATCGCCCGCAGCCAGTCAGTGCCTACACATTGGTCACCAGTTAAGCTAAAAACACTTTTGTCAATTAGTAGAATTACTCTAAGGTATCAAAGTAGCAACTTAAAATATGGTGCCATTTGTTCAAGGAGGTTGGAAGAAAAGCTGTTCATGACTTCGTTGAGTAGGAGGAAAAGGGGAAGCAATTAGCCGATTTTTAGGTTTTGGCGCTCGCTTGACCATTCCTAAATCCCGATTGTGGGGCTCAGCAAATTACTCCACTGGTTCTAAAGCTAATTGTTTTTGTTCAGCTACATAGAAATTTTAAATCATTTGTGAATTCCTTACTCCCTCCCCGCGAGTTCGGGGAGAGTTGGGGTGGGGTAAAACATTTACGACTCCTGCAAGGATTGCTATATAGTTGGATTTTTGATAAGATCACTGAACCAACCCCAGTGCAACAAAAGGCTCTAGTTTTGCTTGGTGTTTCTCTAATTTCTACGCAGTAAACCGGGGGCAAAAATCTTCATTTCAAATGCTTACTCTACACTGAATCGGCCTTTTATCCATTGGGAAAGCTCAGTGTAATTGGTGAGTGGTAATTGTAGGTTGGGTAAAACGAAGAGAAACCCCACCTACAATTACTATTAACAGTCAAAATCAAAACTCAAAAGTTAACAGTCAACAGTTAATTGTTAACCGTTGACTGTTAAACTGAATGCCTGTGCCGAACTCGCTAGAAACGGCGGGAATGGCTGTTCATTCTTTGGATTTAGCACTTTTGGAAAGCTTACCCTCAAAAGGTTGAACTCCACTATTGGGATAGTTGTCATCGCTGGGGCTAAAAATCCGCACCGCTGCTTCCGAAACGTAACGCATCGCGTTTGCCAAAGATTTAGAAAGATTCATAGAATCTGCCTCTCTTGTCTGAGTTCTGATACTTTTAATATTACTCTGATTTTTGGGCTGTGGATGAGTTTAGCAATATTTATTTGAATTACTTATTGGTCTGCAACAATAAAGCAAGCTGAAGGTTTGAGAAATTACGCATTTTTGGACGATCGACCTTTTGGTGGTAGATTTTTCCTTGCTCAACTCAAGCAGTCGGGATCGCCCTCCGACGCTCAGAAACCGGGTTGTCTAACTCTATTCAAGGGCTGCAACGAAATATTTTCGCAAAAAACCCGGAACGCTTGAGTGTTTGTGCTTAATTCCTGAGTTGGTTAAATTAAGTATTTATATGGGTTTTACCATAATATTAATCTACCCATTAACCGAAATCCGCTATTAAAGGGCATAATCAGCGAATTTATCCGACAAATATCTGCAATCTTTATCAAAGATTTACAAAAAGATATGGTGTTTGTCACTATAATTAAAAAAAAGAAGTTTGTCCGGGGTTTTTTTTTATGAAAACTACCACAGAAAGCCTGCAGCTCACAGGTTTTGAAGAAATCTTAGAAGACCGGGAACTGACGGTTTCTTCAGCAGATTACAGCCTTTTGACCGATCTCTACCAGCTAACGATGGCCGCTTGTTACGTTGGGGAAGGGCTCGACGGGCGGGCCGCGAGTTTTGAATTGTTCGCGCGCAGGCTGCCAGAAGGTTTTGGCTACGCGATCGCGATGGGTTTGGCGCAAGTTATCGATTATTTGGAAAAATTTCGGTTTTCGCCGGCGCAAATTGAGGCTTTGCAGTCCACTGGGATTTTTGCCGACGCCCCGGAGCGATTTTGGACTTTACTCGCCACAGCCCGCTTTACTGGCGATGTTTGGGCGGTGCCGGAGGGGACGGCGGTGTTTGCCAACGAGCCGCTGCTGAGAATTGAGGCTCCTCTGTGGCAGGCTCAGTTGGTGGAAACTTATTTATTGAATGCCATAAATTATCAAACTTTGATTGCGACGCGGGCGGCCAGACTGCGGGATGTGGCGGGCCCGGAGGCTAAGTTGCTGGAATTCGGGACGCGCAGGGCTTTTGGGCCTCAAGCTGCTGTTTGGGCGGCGAGGGCTGCCCTGGCTGCGGGGTTCGATGGAACTTCTAATGTTTTGGCTGCTTTGAAGTTGGGCCGCAAACCTGTAGGTACGATCGCCCATGCTTTGGTAATGGCTGTGGCTGCCCTCGAAGGCAGCGAGAATCAGGCGTTTGCAGCTTTTCACCGCTATTTTCCGGGGGCGCCGCTGCTGATCGATACTTATGATACTGTGGCGGCGGCGCGGATGTTGGCCGATCGAGTAAACAGCGGTGAAATGCTGTTGGAAGGCGTGCGGCTGGATTCGGGCGATTTGGCGGTGCTGTCTCGGGAAGTTCGATCGATCCTTCCGGGCGTTCCAATTTTTGCTAGTGGCGATTTGGACGATCGAGAAATTGCTAAATTAAAAAGTAGCGGTGCTTGCATTGACGGTTACGGTTTGGGAACGAAGTTGGTCAGCGGTTCCCCTGTGAACGGCGTTTATAAGTTGGTGGAAATTGATGGAATTCCGGTGATGAAAGAGGCAAGCGGCAAGGTAACATATCCAGGAAGAAAGCAAATTTTTAGACATATTGACAATGGGCAAATTCTCGGAGATTGTTTGGGATTGTCGGGAGAAACTATTCACAATTGCGATTCTTACTTACCATTAATGCAGTTGGTAGTCAAGGATGGGAAACGAGTGCAGAACCAGGAAACTTTGGACGATATCGCCAAACGCACTGCTGCTTCTGTCGCCAGTCTTCGCCCCGAAACTCGCCAACTTGACAACCCGATTTCGCCGTCAGTGGAAATTTCAACAGATTTGCAGAGTCTCACCCAAAAAACGAAAAAGAGTCAATCGATTTTAGATTTTAGATTTTAGATTTTAGATTGAAGTCAGTAGTCAGTAGTCAGTAGTCAGTAGTCAACAGTCAACAGTCAACAGTCAACAGTCAACAGTCAACAGTCAACAGTCAACAATTACCGATTCCCTATGCAGAAAATTGCTCTTTTTGGAACAAGTGCCGATCCACCCACAGCAGGACATAAAACAATTCTGAGTTGGCTTTCGCAACATTTTGATTGGGTCGCTGTTTGGGCGTCGGACAATCCTTTTAAGTCGCACCAAACTTCTCTAGAACACCGATCGGCAATGCTGCTGTTAATGATTCAAGAAATTAATTCGCCCAGACACAATCTTTGCTTGCATCCAGAACTCAGCAGTCCGAGGACGGTGGAAACTGTGGAACAAGCAAGATTGCTGTGGCAGAATGCAGATTTGACGCTGGTAATAGGTTCGGACTTGGTGGGGCAACTGTCTCGCTGGTACAAATTTGAACAATTGTTAAAACAAGTGGACTTGCTGATAGTACCGCGACCGGGTTATCCGTCAGAACAATTAGATTTGTGGCAGTTGAGGCGCATGGGTGCAGACGTGGCGATCGCATCTTTGAATGGTCCCAATGTTTCTTCTACCTTCTATCGGGAAACAGGAGACACCCAAGCCCTGACTCCGACCATCGAAGATTACATAAATAGGGAGCATTTGTACGCATGGCACGAGGCACGAAAAAGGGCGAAGGTTGCTCATTAGCTGACTTTAAAGTAGGAGTAGATAATGTGATTTTTTCCGTCGATGCCGTGCAGAACCGCTTGTTGGTACTGTTGGTAATGCGGCAAGACGAACCGTTTATCGATTCTTGGAGTCTTCCCGGTACTTTGGTGCGCCAGGGAGAGTCTCTTGAAAATGCGGCTTACCGAATTTTGTCTGAGAAAATTCGGGTAAAAAATTTGTATCTGGAGCAATTGTATACTTTCGGAGAACCGGGGCGCGATCCTCGGGAAATTACCAGGGGCGATCGTTATCTTTCGGTGAGTTATTTTGCTTTGGTTCGCTTTGAGGAAGCTGAGTTAATTGCTGGGAGTGTAGTGGCGGGTGTGGGCCACCGCGTCGGCGGCATTGCTTGGTATCCCGTGCAACAAGTTCCTAAGCTGGCCTTCGATCACAATCAAATTCTCGAATACGGATACCGGCGACTGCGTAACAAACTTGAATACAGTCCGGTAGCTTTTGAAGTTTTGCCGGATGTTTTTACTTTGAGCGATTTGTATCAGCTTTATACAACTATTTTGGGGGAAAGTTTTTCTGATTATTCTAATTTTAGATCTCGATTGTTAAAATTGGGTTTTTTGTGCGATACCGGTGTTAAGGTTTCGCGGGGGGCTGGCCGCCCTGCTAGTTTGTACCGCTTTGATGCGGTCGCTTTTGCTCCTTTCAAAAATAAGCCACTGGTGTTTATCTAGCTGTTACTTGGATGACATTCTGGGATCAATTTAGTAACATTAGAATAGAAGCTATTAAGGAGTGCAGACGATGAAAGACCCTGATGAATGCGCTAATATTCACGAAGTTCGGGAGGAAATTGATATCATCGATCGAGAAGTGATCGAGGCTTTGAGCAAGAGATTTCAATACGTCATCGCGGCAGCAAGGTTCAAAACGAGTGAAGCTAGCGTTAAATCGTTCGATCGCTTTCACGATATGTTACAGCAGCGGCGCGAGTGGGCTCAAGAATCGGGTTTGAATCCTGATGTGGTTGAAAATATTTACCGGGATTTGGTAAATTATTATATTGAGGAAGAGTTGAAACATTACAAATCCAAGTAATCTTTCGCTACATTCAAATCTAGGACTATAGGAAAGTGAGTCCGCGCGGGCGGACTGTTAGCACTATTTATTAAGTGATTTGGTGATATGAAAATTGCGATCGCACAACTCAACCCTACTATTGGTGATATCTTTGGCAACTCCCACCTAATTCTGGAGGCTGCGAAAAAAGCTGAGGTTGAGGGCGCAAACTTATTGCTAACACCGGAACTTTCCCTGATCGGTTATCCGCCGCGCGATTTGTTAATCAATCCGAGTTTCATTGCAGATGCAGGTGCACAGTTGCTGCAACTAGCGCAAGCTTTGCCGCCGGAGTTGGCAGTCATAGTCGGCACTGCCTTACCTAATGCTAATGCTGTTAAACTCGGCGGAAAATCCTTGTTTAATAGCGCTGTTTTGTTGCAAAATGGCGTGGTCAAACAAGTTTTTAATAAACGCTTGTTGCCTACTTATGATGTATTTGATGAAGATAGATATTTTGAACCGGGAGAAAACAGCAATTACTTTTCTATTGGCGAAGTCAAAATCGGCGTGACAATTTGTGAAGATTTGTGGAACAATGAGGAGTTTTGGGGTAAACGCAGTTACGCGGGCGATCCTATTTCCGATTTGGCAAAATTGGGCGTGGATTTAGTGGTGAATTTGTCGGCATCGCCTTATTCTGCGGGAAAGCGCCGAGTGCGATCGGCGATGTTGCAGCACAGCGTCATCCGCTGCGGGATGCCGATTATTTACGCTAATCAGGTAGGCGGAAATGACGATATTATTTTTGACGGCAGCAGTTTTGCTGTGAATCGAAAGGGTGATTTAATTCAGGTATTAGCTTCTTTTGAAACTGATTTGGCGCTGCTGGAATATGACCCAGCTAAACAAGATTTAGTTGGCAGCGGGAACGGGCAAGATGCCCGTTCCACAACTGATTTGGGATTATGTGAAGGACGACAAAAACTAGGTTCGATCGGCAGTGGCGTTGGCAGCGGCGGGAACGGGCAAGATGCCCGTTCCACAACAGATTTGAGTTTTCATCCGGCAGAAGGAGATGCCGAAATTTGGGCGGCTTTGGTTTTGGGAGTGCGAGATTATGTTCGCAAGTGCGGTTTTTCTAAGGTTGTACTCGGTTTGAGTGGCGGGATAGATTCGGCTTTGGTGGCGGCGATCGCCAGTTGCGCGATCGGGCCCGAAAATGTTCTAGGGGTGTTGATGCCTTCTCCTTACAGTTCGGATCATTCTGTTAACGATGCTTTGGAATTAGCCCGAAATCTGGGCATCGCGATCGAACTCTTGCCGATCGGCGATTTGATGAAAACTTACGATCGCACTCTAGCCAATTTGTTTGTCAACACAACTTTCGGGATTGCTGAGGAAAATATTCAATCGCGGATTCGTGGCAATCTGTTGATGGCCATTTCTAACAAGTTCGGACATTTGCTGCTTTCGACTGGCAATAAGTCGGAAATGGCGGTGGGTTACTGCACTCTCTACGGCGATATGAATGGGGGATTGGCGGTGATTTCTGATGTGCCGAAAACTCGCGTTTATTCGCTTTGTAGGTGGCTGAATTCTGGCGGATATGTAGGGGCGGTGCCCCCGTGCCCGCCCCTGGGAAAAGAAATTATTCCGGTTAATATTATTAATAAAGCGCCGAGTGCTGAACTGAAACCGGGGCAAGTTGACCAAGATTCTTTGCCGGATTACGATGTTTTGGATGACATCTTGCAGCGGTTGATAGAACATCACGAATCTGCCCAACAAATTGTGGCTGCAGGACACGATGAACCGGTGGTTAAACGTGTAGTAAAATTAGTGAGGCAAGCGGAGTTTAAACGGCGGCAAGCAGCCCCTGGTTTGAAAATTAGCGATCGAGCTTTTGGTACCGGTTGGCGGATGCCGATCGCCAAAGTTTCCTCTTATTAAACGCAAAATGGTTAACATCGACGGTACTTTCGGCTTCGATTTTCTCGCGGGAACTCTCAGCAACGATACGATTAGAGGATTTGCAGGTAATGATACTATTCAAGGTTTGGGGGGAAACGACCGAGTTTTTGGCGATCGGGAAAATGACTTGCTAGCAGGAAATGAAGGGGCTGATACGCTGTCTGGCGGGCAGGGAAGCGATACAATCTATGGAGGACAAGGTGAAGATGGGATTTTTGGCGATCGGGGTCACGATTTGCTAATAGGCGGCGAAGGCAGGGATATCTTGACAGGAGGCGCGGGGGAGGATTTATTTGTGATGGAAAAAACCGCCGCATCTACTATTACTGAAGCCGATATAATTACCGATTTTGGCAACGGCAATGATAAAATTGTTTTGACCGAAGGCATGAAGTTTAGCGATTTAGAGCTGTCTGTTTCCGACAACCAAACTATTATGAAAGACAAAAACTCTGGTAATTATTTAGGAGTTGTTTCGGGAAATTCTAATCTGACTGAATCAAACTTTATATCGCTATTTGGCGGACTAGATAGAGGTCAGCTTTTGCCAATTTCTGTTAACACGATTATAGGCGATCGCCCGTTAGCGGAGCCCTCGCAGAGGATCGGACTAGAAGTGGCGCAAACTCCCCAAGAACAAGCGACAGGTTTAATGTTTCGCACAGAATTGCCAGACGACAGAGGAATGTTTTTCCCGATCGAACCTGCGCGAAACGTGCGTTTTTGGATGAAAAACGTGTTGATTGAGCTCGATATGGTTTTTCTGCGGGAAGGCGTCGTGCAGGCGATAATTCCTAACGTACCGCCGTGTTTGAGCGAAACCTGCCCCAACTACGGCCCGGATGTTCCCGTTGACGGAGTTATTGAACTCAGAGGCGGAAGGGCGGCCCAATTGGGACTCAAAATTGGCGATCGGATTCCCAATTTACCCTAAAAGGTATATGATTTTATCGCAGCATTCAACATTTGTGCATCCAATGAATCCTATTGAATTAAAAATAATCTCCCATCAAACTCAAGACGGTTTAGCTTACCAACATTTGCGCTTGCGAATTACCACTCAAGACGGTATCATCACACCCGATGATTTACAAGGTTTGAAACTTCCTCAAGACGTTCAATTAAGCCAAGGAATTGTCATTGAAGGTAGAGGAGCAATTTGGCTGTATGGGTATTTAGTGCACGAATGTCATCCTGCAGCTTGGGTGGGATGTTACGATCCGCGATTAGAAGGTGCCGTGGTAGTAGCGACGCACAAGCACGAGGTATCAGTTGGACAGGTATTAAAATTGAGTTTACCAAGCGATTAAGACTCTCCTGAGTTTTAGGTAATAATAAATAAAAATAAAACTTGCCTTGGTGGGGGAATCTTAAGATCCAGGAGAGTGGTGATTAAATTAGAGCGTTTTGGGTTGAGGGGGTGACAACCCCGTCAGTGCTTTCTGTTCAATGAAGTTTTTCGCACCCAAGTTCATCTGGGATGTGTGGGTTTTCCCAAAGCGACAATTGTCATATTTTATATCGTTTCCGGTTGTATCGGAATGATTTAACCGCAGAGGGCGCAGAGAACGCAGAGGGAGAGAATACAGAGAGGAATAATTCCGATGCTACCGGATTTGATATTACCCCTGGGTGGCAATTGCATACGGATTAGCTTTTAGGAGACAACTTCGCTCGACTCCCTATGCTTTAATGCTGAGTGGCGTTGGTTTGTTATTTGTTGCCTTTTTTGCAGAAGCGCTGCCTTTAAAAAACGAGATAATTTCGAGCTTGCTGGAGGGAATACCGAAGCTGTTTAGCGGGATTAATATATCACTTTATTTTTGGTTTTTGTGTCAGGGTTTGATAGTGCGATCGCTCAATTATTCTAACCGGAAATCAAATCCCGAATGAAGTAAGATGAAAATTTGGCGTTGGCTGGGGGCGGGTTTTTGAAATTGTCGGTTTTTGGCAAATATTGTTGGTAAAACCCGCCCCTACATGATTGTATAATCGGTGAAAACTCATATCTTGTACCATTCTCAATTAGCCTTTTCTGAACAGGCAAGATGCCTGTTCCACAAGAAAATTTATATGTTGTGGAACAGGCATCTTGCCTGTTGCTGACGCAAGATGCCTGTTCCACAAGAAAATTTATATGTTGTGGAACAGGCATCTTGCCTGTTGCTGAAAATGGTGCAAGATATCAGTTAAAACAAAAAGTATCGCTGCGCCATTGGCAAAACTGTTGCCGGTTCGCAAGTTAACAATTCCCCATCCGCCCTGACTTCATAAGTTTCGGGATCGACTTCCATTTGTGGCAAATAATCGTTGAGTTTCATGTCTCTTTTGCTAATTTGCCGCGTCCCGGAAACTGCTACAGTGGGCTTTTGCAAACCTAGCTGTGCGGCAATATCTCGATCGCGCGCAGCTTGGGAAACAAACGTCAGACAAGTCGCCCCAATCGCCCCGCCAAAACTGCCAAACATCGGCCGCATATGCACCGGTTGCGGCGTCGGAATGCTGGCGTTAGCATCTCCCATCTGCCCGTAGGCGATCGCCCCTCCTTTAATTACCAATTCCGGTTTCACCCCAAAAAAAGCCGGCCGCCACAAACACAAATCCGCCAATTTCCCCTCTTCCACGGAACCGACATACTGACTAATTCCGTGAGTTATTGCCGGATTAATTGTATATTTCGCAATGTACCGCTTCACCCGAAAATTGTCATTTTCTCCCCCTGTGGAACGGGCATCTTGCCCGCCCAAACCCCCTGTGGAACGGGCATCTTGCCCGTTCAAATTCCCCCTTTGAACCTTCATTTTATGTGCAGTTTGCCAAGTCCGAATAATCACCTCTCCAACTCTTCCCATCGCCTGAGAATCAGAAGAAATCATACTAAACGCACCTAAATCGTGCAAAATATCCTCAGCAGCAATAGTTTCCCTTCTAATTCTCGATTCAGCAAAAGCCACATCTTCAGGAATGCCTCGATCCAAATGGTGGCAAACCATCAACATATCTAAATGTTCTTCCAAAGTATTGACAGTGTAAGGGCGAGTCGGGTTAGTTGACGAGGGCAAAACATTAGCTTGGCCGCACACTTTAATAATATCCGGCGCGTGTCCGCCGCCAGCACCTTCGGTGTGGTAAGTGTGAATAGCTCGATTTTTAAATGCGGCAATTGTAGCTTCCACAAATCCCGCTTCATTGAGAGTGTCCGTGTGAATTGCAACTTGCACGTCGTACTCGTCAGCTACACTCAAACAAGTGTCGATCGTTGCTGGTGTAGTTCCCCAATCTTCGTGGAGTTTCAAACCCATTGCACCGGCAAAAATTTGTTCGACTAATCCTTGAGGTTGACTGCTATTTCCTTTACCTAAAAACCCTAGATTTACCGGGAAAGCGTCGGCTGCTTGCAGCATTCTGTACATATGCCAAGGCCCCGGAGTGCAGGTGGTGGCGTTTGTACCCGTTGCCGGGCCAGTGCCGCCGCCGATCATTGTCGTGATGCCGGAGGCGATCGCCACTTCTATTTGTTGTGGACAAATAAAGTGAATGTGAGTGTCAATTCCCCCTGCCGTGAGAATCATTCCTTCACCGGCAATTACTTCAGTACCAGGCCCGATAATAATATCTACCCTATCTTGAATATAAGGATTTCCGGCTTTACCAATTTTGTAAATTTTGCCGTCTTTAATGCCGACATCTGCTTTAACAATTCCCCACCAGTCTAATATTAAAGCATTAGTAATTACCGTGTCAACAGCGCCGTCTGCATTAGAAATAGGCGACTGTCCCATGCCGTCCCGAATGACTTTGCCACCGCCAAATTTAACTTCATCCCCGTAGGTTGTGAAGTCTTTTTCAACTTCAATGAATAATTCTGTATCGGCTAACCGGACGCGATCGCCCACAGTCGGCCCGAAGGTTTCCGCGTAAGCGCGGCGCTCCATTCTGTAACTCATGCTCGCTCCTAATATTAATAAATTTTTAGTTAGCAGTTGAGACCCACTTGAATTATAGTATGTGACGAGTTCCTCAATCTGCAACAGTAAAAAAAAATACAACATTAGGCACGCTTTAAAACCCCGATCGGCATCAATTCTTGCCAAGCGAAAATCGAAAATGCTATGAACGGGCAAATTTACTCCAGCTTTTTCTGGATTTCCCTTTTCAAAATCTCCACATCCACCGTCATATCCATGCCAATGAAACTCCAATCTTCCGCTACATTGTTGTCATCAACCATACGGGAGTATTCTAATCTCAATAGCTGGCAAATGTAATAGAAATATGGCGGAGTGTACCCTCCATAAAAGAATTCCAATACTTTCGTTCCCGGCTGACACCACAGCAAATTTGTAAAACCAGCCCCGTGAGGGCCGACAACCACCGCCGCTTCTGCAAACAGACGAATTTGTTCATCAACAGGGCGCGATATATCTTCCAAAATTTCAAAATCAAATTCTTTCAAAACCTCTCGCACTTGTAATTCATTTTTAACCTGACGCCTGCCGCTTCTAGACAGATAAAGTTTTCTATAAGGCTTTACCTTTTCCTTAAGACAGAATTTTTTCCGCAAAAGCTCTATATCGTAAGGACTGGGAAAATACCAGTCTTGATTGTTTCCCACCACCACACTTTCTGCATGATATCCCGTATCTCTAGCCCTAGTGTCGATTAGTGAACTTTCAGGAATACCGAGTTGGGTCATAAAGCCCAACTCAAAATCTGTATGTCGTAAAGGATAACAAATTTTGGCTTCTTGCCAAATTTCCTTACCAAAAGCCTCCTCAATTCGACAAAGTTTAGCCAGCACAAAAATGATATAATCATAATAACTGCACCACAAATGCGACCAAGGAGCAACTACCAACGGATAGGTAATTTGGTTAGGTTTGTAAGGCCATTCCAGAATGCCGGCTCCGCTAATCCGAAAATCCAAGTCTAAAAGCAACTTGTTATTCAGCAGCGTGTTGCCAGACGTACAAATAGTTAGAGAATTTATTTTTTGATTTAGGGAAATTTTCCAAACATAATCTGGGTCAAAAGACACGGTTTTTTCCGTTGCAAAAAACCGAGAAGGCACTTTGTTTACCGAGGTTAATGCGGGTATATTGATGGGTTCATGCTGCTTTTTATAAACGATGCTGTCATCTAACAATTTGATGCTGGTGCGCCGGTCTAACGGGGTTCTCCAGACACGCCTTGATGTTTCCAGCAAGCTCTGCTTCAAGGTCTGTTTGATCTGGTCAACTAATTTTGGGTTCATCACGCACTTTTGCTGTCTATCTTTGCAGTTATAATAACCACAGTAGATCCCAAACAGCCGATTGTAACTAGCTCAAAAGTCGGAGATTGAACTAACAAAAGAAAGACAGAAAGGACTTATACAGAAGGCAGAGAAAAAGTTGTGAGATGGCTTTGTCTCTCTCCAGGCATAGGGCTGGAAGTGATACCATGTTAGATTGGGGATTGCGAATGACTTATTACTATCATGGTGTGGATATTTCCTACAGTTGCATTCTTTTGGGAAACTGGCAGAACTTTGAAGTTAAAAAGTTTGAAATTCCCAAATCAACAATCGTGAACGGTCATCTGGCTTCATACTTCAGCATCCAGATGACCGTTCACTTTTCCATTAAAGCCGTAGACGTGACGACTACCAACAAACGGCACTAATTGAACTTCCCTTTCGTCTCCCGGTTCAAACCTGACTGCTGTACCTGCGGGGATATCCAACCGCATTCCTTTTGCTTGTTCTCGATTAAATTCTAAGGCTTCGTTTGCCTCATAAAAGTGATAGTGTGAACCAATTTGAATGGGTCTATCGCCTTTATTTCCTACAAGCAACCGCACCGTTGGGCGAGCGACATTTAATTCTATTTCGCCTGCTGAAACAATCATTTCTCCGGGAATCATCTTTGCCTCCTCTGAGTGTCTGTGGTTGATTTTTTAACGGATCGGATCGTGCACTGTTACCAACTTAGTTCCGTCGGGAAAAGTCGCCTCTACCTGGACTTCATGCACCATTTCTGCTATCCCTTCCATCACATCTTCCCGCGTCAGGAGAGTTGTTCCATAACTCATTAAATCGGCGACGGTGAGGCCATCTCTGGCTCCTTCTAAAATGGCAGCGGAAATGTAGGCTAGTGCTTCTGGGTAGTTTAATTTTAAACCTCTTTGTTTCCGGCGCTCTGCTACCAGGGCGGCGGTGAAAATCAGCAGTTTGTCTTTTTCTTGGGGGGTGAGTTGCATTTTTATTCTTGTAAGTGCGATCACATTATTGGGTTATGATATCGTTTACGGTTGTTTCTGAATGATTAAACCGCAAAGGGCGCAGAGGGCGCTGAGTCTCCAGAATAGAGAGATGAATAATCTAGTTAGGAGGGCAACTATACATTGAAACTCAAAGATCATCCTATTTTATCCAAACTCTGGGCAAACAGCAAGGGCTTTGTGAAAAAGACAAGCGCAGCAATTGCCAAATGTTGACAAACCAGTCTCTAGCTGCGGTTGTCGATGTACCGCGATATCGGCACAGCAAACCGTTAGGAATACGAGTCACGCCGACGGTGGAATTACCAGGATAAATTGTTGCCTCACAGGGCAAATCTCGCACTTTTTCCACGATTTCTGTGGTTACGGGTTCGCCTACCCAAGCGAGGGTGGCGACTACGGGTTTTCCTGCTAAACCGTGAGGACTTTCGAGCATTTTTTCTCCACCTTTGAGCAATTGTCTGTCAATCCATAAAGGGCTGTTTTCTTGCCAGATTTCGGTGTGTGATCGCCATTCTCCAGACAAAAACTTTTCGCCCCTAGCACTGCGTCCAAATCTGGTAATTTCCCACAGTAAAATCCTCGCTGTTGGTGCTAATTCTACCCGCAAATTTTGCCGATATATTGCGCCGTCAAAAACGATTGTTTCCTGTGGCAGCCATTCTAAATTAGCACCGGTATCTAGCTGAATGTCAATATTTTGTTGTGATTCTAGTCCGCTGCTACGATAGATTTTACCAGCGGCGGCCGTTGTAATCAAGGCTTTGGCGTTGGCTTGGAGGTGAAAATGGCCCGAAAGTCGATCGCCCCCGACAACCCCGCCAGCCGTGTGCAAGATGACGCTGTGACAAACGTCTTTCCCTTCAGGATAAAACGGGCGCTGCACCTTGAGGGGCGCTTGCATTTGATTGTGAATGATTTGAGTTGCACCGCTGCGGTTAGCGTAGACTAAATTGAGGTAGCCGTGCCATCCATTTTCAACTTGATCTATATGTTGTTTGGTCAAATTTTCAGTCACTAATTTTTTAATTTAAAAACATTCACTATCAAAAACATACCACGACTGCGGCGCTTCCCTGCAATTAGTTAAATAATGATAATCGTTATCGGAAATATTTTTGGTTTCTGCACTTATTAGTATAATAATTTACATTTATCAACCATCAGATCGGCGAAGATGCGCGTACAATGTAAAAATCAGTAACTAGAGGAGTGCAGAATATGCCTCAAGTTCTCTTCAAAGTTGACTTGACCAAACCGATGTCAGAACAGGAATTAGTCGGTCACAATCGCTGGCATCCAGATATTCCAGCAGTAGTTTCCGTCAATCCCGGCGATGTATTTCGCATCGAGTGCAAAGACTGGACAGACGGACAAATTAAAAATGACGACAGTCCCGACGACATTCGCGATGTAGACTTAACAGTAGTTCACGTTTTGAGCGGGCCAATTTACGTTAACGGCGCGCAGCCAGGGGATATTTTAGTAGTCGATATCCTCGATATCGGGGCTTTGCAAGGGGACGAATGGGGTTTTACGGGAATTTTTGCTAAAGAAAACGGCGGCGGTTTCTTGACCGAACATTTTCCAACTGCTGCTAAAGCAATTTGGGATTTTCAGGGAATTTATACCGCTTCCCGACACATACCAAAAGTCAGGTTTGCGGGGATTACTCATCCGGGTTTAATCGGGTGCGCTCCTTCTCAGGAATTATTGAATAAATGGAACAAACGGGAAGCGGAATTAGTAGCAACAAATCCCGATCGAGTGCCGCCTTTAGCAGCGCTGCCGAACCCGAAGAATGCAGTTTTGGGGTCGCTGCAAGGGGCAGAATTCGAGCGGGTGGCTGCAGAAGCGGCGCGCACAGTTCCTCCCCGCGAACACGGCGGCAATTGCGATATTAAAAACCTGTCGCGGGGTTCGAGAATTTATTTCCCGGTTTATGTCGAAGGCGCGAAACTTTCGATGGGAGATATTCACTTTTCTCAAGGAGACGGGGAGATTTCATTCTGCGGGGCAATTGAAATGTCGGGGTACATTGACCTCCACGTTGATATTATCAAAGGTGGCATGGATAAATACGCGATGGTCAACCCGATTTTCAAACCCGGGCCGGTGGAACCCCGCTATTCTGAGTACCTCGTTTTTGAAGGGATTTCTGTTGATGAATTTACGGGTCAGCAGTATTATATGGATGCCCACGTTGCTTATCGCCGAGCTTGTTTGAATGCGATCGAATATTTGAAAAAGTTTGGTTTTACCGGAGAACAAGCGTATTTGCTCTTAAGTTGTGCTCCGGTTGAGGGTCGCATCAGCGGCATTGTGGATATTCCCAATGCTTGCTGCACTATTGCTTTACCGACCGAAATTTTCGAGATGGATATTTTGCCGTCTTAATTAGTAAGGTGGGTACGGTCAGTCATTGGTGTCAAATTAACAAAGTAGTATCAGTCTGCTGGCTGAGTTCACAGTCCTTCCGATCCCCTCTAACCCCCCTTAAAAAGGGGGGGACAAGATCCTTCTTGAAGTCCCCCTTCTTAAGGGGGATTTAGGGGGATCGAGACTCTCATACAAGGGAGATATACATAGAGTTTCATTCTTAAATTGACACAATGTGTGGCCCGCCCTAGTCATTGCATCCAAATCTACAATCAAAAATTGATATGCCTCTTTACGATTTTAAGTGTGAAACTTGCGGCATTTTTGATAAGTGGCGCCCTCTTGCAGAAGCAGATACACCAGTGCTTTGCCCGAGTTGCGAAACTGTTGCTAAACGCATCTTTTCCCCGCCGATGATTTTAACTGGAAAGCTGCGCTTGAAAGGTCAAGAAAATCGGGAACCGCAGGTAATTAAGCGTTCTGAGGAACCTAAACCGCAGCGGAATCGCGAACACCGAGGGGGACGACCTTGGATGATCGGTCACTGATGCAGTTTGATATTCCGACAGTCCGATAGTCCGGCAGGGAATGAATTCCCTGCCTCAAAGCGAAAGTCCTCTTAAGAGGACTGTAAAGTTAGTATTTGCTTGCTGTGCGTAAGTCCTGTATTTCAGTCGGTTTCAACCGACTTTTGCTATTAGACAGGGACTTCAGTCCCTGGCGGGCCTGGCGGGCATGGCGGGCCAAGGAAGTATGAATCAATTCTACTCTCTTTAAAAAAGGCTAGGGAGTATCGAAATTTTAAGCGATCGCTGCGTAACTTCTAACCAGATTATACTAATTAATATGCGTTTTAAATTATCCTCCCATGCCAGCCACCCCTGAAAGCCTCCAGAAATTCGTTACCTACTGCCAGCAACACATTACAGGCGATGAAAAAGGACAACCACAAGTATTTTTAGACCGCTTCTTTCAGGCTTTCGGCCACGATGGGGCATTAGAAGCAGGGGCAACCTATGAGGAACGCATAGAAAAAAGCAGCAAAAAAGGTCAAATGGGATTTGCGGATTTGGTGTGGAAAAAGCACGTTTTGATTGAAATGAAAAAGCGCGGTGAAGATTTGACTAAAAGAGAACACCGCACCCAAACAGAACGCTATTATATTCGCCTCAAAAAAGACGATCGCCCGCGCTACGTGATGATGTGCAATTTTGACGAGTTTCACATTTACGATTTCGACCTTCAGCCGGATCAGCCTGTAGACATTATATCCCTAAAGCAATTGCCCGCGCGATCGCCCGCTTTTGCCTTCATGGAATCTACCAGCCGCCGCCCCATATTCAAAAACAACCAAGTCGAGATTACCGAAAAAGCTGCTAGCAGAATGGGGATGCTGCTGGAAATGCTAATCGAGCGTGGCCAAGAGCGCAAATTTGCTAAATTTAATCAGTTTCAAGCCCAGCGATTTGTGTTGCAATGCGTCTTAGCAATGTTTGCCGAAGATAGGGGACTTTTGCCGCCGGCACTCTTTACTCGCTGCGTCAAAGATTGCCTAGAAGGAGCAAGTTCTTACGATGTCTTGGGCGGCTTATTTCAAGCAATGAATCAGCAGGGAGTCACGCCGGAAGGACGTTATGAAGGAGTCGAGTATTTCAACGGCGGATTATTTTCGGAAATACACCCCATTGAACTGCAACAGGGAGAGTTGAAAATATTAGAAGTTTGTGCCGAACAAAATTGGAGTCAGGTACGCCCTTCTATTTTTGGCAATATCTTTGAATCGGCTTTGAAAACCGATAAAAAACAGCGCCGTGCCTACGGGATTCACTTTACTACAGAGGGAGACATTCGCCGCATTGTTTTGCCCACAATTAGCTATTACTGGGAAGAGCGAATTGACGCTGCAAATACCGTAGCACAACTGCAAAATTTGCACCAAGAATTAGGTCGCTATCGCGTCCTCGATCCGGCTTGTGGTTCGGGTAATTTTCTGTATGTAGCTTATCAGGAACTCAAGCAAGTTGAAAAGTTACTTTTAGATAAGCTAAACGAGTTCGACGGTACAAGAGGTTATATGAATTTAGTCACGCTGCAGCAATTTTACGGCATGGATATTAACTCGTTTGCGGTGGAGTTGGCGCGGGTGACGTTGATGATTGGGCGCAAGGTGGCGATCGATAATTTGGGATTGAAAGAACCTTCTCTGCCTTTAGATACTTTGGATAAAAATATTGTTTGTGCTGATGCTTTATTTACTGATTGGGTGAAGGCTGACGCGATTATCGGGAATCCTCCGTTTTTAGGCGGAAAGCACATGAGGATTGCCCTGGGAGATGAATATATTGACCGAGTGTTTAAACGCTTTTCTGATGTGAAAGATTCGGTTGATTTTTGTGCTTATTGGTTTCGCATAGCTCACAATAATTTAGAACTCAATGGCAGGGCTAGTTTAGTTGCTACTAATTCAATTAGTCAAGGTAAAAGTCGTGCTGCTGCTTTAGATTATGTCGCGCAAAATGGCGGTCACATTTATGCAGCCGTTTCTACTCAGCCTTGGTCGGGGGAAGCTAAGGTTCATGTTAGTTTGATTAACTGGAGCAAGGAAAAGCCGAAAGTTTACTATTTAGATAACCTCGCGGTTTCTACTATCAACTCTTCGCTACAATCAACTATTGATGTTTCTCAAGCGGCGAAATTGTTAGCAAATTCAAATAAATGCTTTCAAGGTGTAATTCCTCTTGGCAAAGGATTCATTGTTACTCAACAACAAGTTGAGGATTGGGTGAAAGCTGATTCTAAAAATCAAGAAGTGCTTAAACTTTATTCAAGTGGGGAAAATTTAGTACAAAATCCGAATAGTACACCGGAACGATGGATTATTGATTTCAACGATATGACTATTGAAGAAGCGAGTGATTATGTGCTACCTTTTGAGCATATAAAAGCTACTGTCAAACCAGAGCGAGATAAGAACCGCAGAGATTATAGGAGAATTAATTGGTGGAAGTTTGGCGAAAATGCTCCGACAATGAGAAAGGCGATCGCGTCTTTGTCTGGCTGCTATTTTAATGTTTCGCGAGTTTCCAAGTGGTTTATTTTTATTCCTGTTGATTGTAGCTGCCTACCAGCAGACTCAACTACAGTAGTTGCTTCAGAAGACTTTTACATTCTTGGCATTCTCACATCTAAAGTTCATCGTCTTTGGGTGAAAGCTCAAAGCTCTACCCTGAAAGGTGATATTCGCTACACCCACAATACATGCTTTGAAACTTTCCCATTTCCCCAGACAGCAGCGAAGCAATTAGTAGAGGAAATTCGGGCAACGGCGGTCGAATTGCATCAATACCGCACTCAACAAATGTCAGCTAAACAGTGGGGAATTACTCAACTTTACAATAAATTTTTTGAAGAGCCAACAAGTCAGCTATTTAAACTTCATGCTCAGCTCGATCGCGAATGTAATGCAGCTTATGGATTTACTGACAGCGACGATATTTTAGCAAAAGTGCTGGAATTAAACCTAGAACTGGCCGAAAAAGAAAAACGGGGAGAACCGATAGTGGGGCCTTGTGTCCCAACTGACTAAAAATACTAATCGTTGTTACCATAAATTTTGTAAATTTGCGTATAATCACATATATTGTTGATAGAGATCACAAACACTCTAGTCTAAAAAAAGAGATACTAGGGGAAGCGTTGAGTATTGAGGAGTGAGTTTTGAGCTAAATATTTCAAAATTCAAAATTAAACACTCAAAACTGGTTTCGACATTCAGCATAAGTGCATTCTGCTTTTCTTCGCTCAATTACTCCTGATTTCTTTGGGAGGAACTTCCAATGTTATTATTTAACCACAGTCAGTCCAAAAATAGCAAAGTAGAGCATGAGAACTATGCTCAAAAAAAATTGTTACCGACTTCAACTATTAATCTAACTGGGCTAAAGGCAGAATTCAACCATTTGCGGATCGGTCAAAAAATTAGCTATGGCTATGCTTTAGCTATCGGCATAGCCATTTTGGGAACTGGTGCGGGACTGAGATTGGGAGACTACTTTCGCAAGCAAGCTTTAGTTCAGGTGAATGTTGCTGGGCAGCAGCAGCAACTGCTGCAAAATTTGCAAAATACCGTATTTGAAGCCCGATCTCACGCGGCGAGATTGCCGGCTGTTTTGGGAAACACGGTGTTGCTGCAATACGAACACGATCGGTTTTTCGGGCAAATCACTCAGGCGAAAATCCTGATTTCAGAAATTGAATCTTTCGCACGAGAACATCCCAACAGACTAGCAACAGAAGAGGCAGCATTGCACGCTATATTGAAGAAATCTGCCCTCGTCATTGATTACTACGGTCAGCTAATTAAATTGCAGTTAAAAAATGCGGAAGTTTGGAACTTGCCGCCCAACAGCATCGAGTCCGCACAGCTACAAATGTTGAGGACTAGCAGCGGCAAAGAGGCGATCGTACTAGATAACCTCGCTCAAAGTTTAACTGACCTCATTTATACAGTAGAAATTCACAAACAGCAAGGAATCCAAGCATTAGAAGAATCTGAAAATTTGCGAAACCGAATTATTCTCGGAAGTATGCTAATTTCAGCACTCATCGCTGTCGCACTGGCGGACAAAACCAGCCGCGCGATCGCCCAACCCCTCGAAACCGTTACTAATGTGGCTCAGCAAGTGGCTCGCGAATCAAATTTTAACCTGCAAGTACCAGTCACAACCGACGATGAAATCGGAGTTTTAGCTGTCTCTTTCAATCAATTGATTCAGCGAGTTAGCGAGTATACAAAAGAACTCAAAGAAACTCAATCCCAATTAATTCAAACCGAAAAAATGTCCTCTCTCGGTCAAATGGTTGCAGGGATAGCCCACGAAATCAACAATCCCGTCAACTTCATCGGGGGCAACATTGACTATGCCAACCAATATATCCAAGATTTGGCAGATTTGGTAACTCTCTATCAAGAATATTATCCCAACCCACCAGATGCCATTCTAGAGCGCATCGAAGACATTGAACTCGAATTTCTCAGAGAAGATTTACCAAAAACTCTCTCTTCGATGAAAATGGGAGCCGATCGCATTCGGGAAATTGTCGTATCCATGCGGAATTTTTCGCGATGCGACGACGGAAAAATGAAATCAGCCGACATTCACGAAGGAATTGATAGCACCCTTGTAATTCTCAATCATCGGCTCAAACAAGGTATTCAAGTTATTAAACAATACGGCAAGTTGCCTGCGGTTGAGTGCTATCCCGCGCAACTGAATCAAGTATTTATGAACGTAATCGGCAATGCAATAGATGCGGTGGAGGAGGTGAAAAAGGAAGACAAAGGCTATTCGCCAACGATTTGGATTAGCACGGAAATTACAGCCGACAATACTGTCACCGTCAAGATTCGGGATAACGGGCCGGGAATTGCGTCCGCAAGTGCCCTACAGATATTTGACCCATTTTTTACTACAAAGTCGATCGGCAAAGGTACTGGATTAGGATTGGCTATTTCCTATCAAATCCTTGCCAAGCATCAAGGCAAAATTGAGGTAAATTCTCAAATAGGACAGGGTACGGAATTTGTGATTACTTTGCCAGTTGCTGCGTAATATTACGCGGCGCGACTTCGTTTTTGTTTGGACGTGCAAAAATTAGACTATCAAAGTCCTCTTGAGGCGTGCTGGTGATACGGGATTGTACCCCATCAGAGCTCCGTTGAGGCGATCGCTCCCTTCAAAGCGGTTGCAGGATAGCCAGACGCTTAAGCGCGATCGCACCCTTGATCGAATGTCCGAAAGTCTGCCCATCACCTACGTTATCGATCGCAATACAATTTTTCTAAGTTTTGGCATCGCTGGGGCCGAAACTCTCAACGCCGATCGCGTTTACATTAGCGTCAACACTTTAGATTATTCCGGCTATCGGGACTGTCAGCCCCATTATATTCAACCCATGCAAGAAGTATTTCGGATAGGGGCACAATAGGGGAGAGAACGCGATGCACTCTCTATTTTAATACCTCTGATTGAGCTAAAAAAGACAGAAATCATTAAATTAGGCAATAATGGGGGAGTGCCTTGCGAAAAAACTTGGTTTTGTTACGGCGGCGGTAAAGTTTCTGGCGGCGTTTGCGATTCCTGTGAGTTAAGTCTGGCAGCGTTTAATGAGTTAGGTTTACAAGAGCCGCTGCCTTATGCTCCCAACCATAACACCGATCGATAAAAATTTTCTTAATAATTTTGCCACAACAGTTGACTGAAGCTTAACCAACGGATAATCTATTTTAATGAAAGCTTATTCCAAATAGCTTATAATACTTATGCAATTTTCAACTGCCACTAAAACTCCTAAAAATTATGAAGCGGCGGCATTTTGTTGGGTTATCGCTATTGTTTGTAGCAAGCTGTTCTACAACAGTAAATCAATCTAATCGCACTTCTTCCAGTTTGGCCGTAAGTGAACCTGAAACCCTTGAATTTGCTGTAACTGATGTTCAGGGTGCAGAAGATTTACAGCAAAATTATCAAACCTTTCGCACTGTTCTTGGGGAAGTTTTGGAGAAAAAAATTGAATTGTTCCCTGTCGATAACTATATAGAAGCAGCAGTAGCTCTCCAGTCGGGTCAGCTAAAACTAGCTCTAACAGGGCCATCTGAATATGTGATTATGCGGGCCCGGACAAATGCTGTTCCCATCATTGCGATCACCCGCCCCGACTATCACTCAATTATTCTTGTTCGTGCCAATAGTGAGATTAAGTCAGCAGCACAATTGAAAGGTAAAACAATAGCTATGTGGGCAATAGGTGCAACTGGTGGTCATCTAGGGGCGATTAAAATTCTCCTGGATGCTGGCTTAAATCCTCAGTCCGACTTCAAAATCTCAATGTTAGGGAAAAAGGGTTTGCAGGCTTTAAAAAAAGACCAAGTTGATGCCTTAGCAATTGGTGTGAATAGATACAAAGATTTACTCAAAATAGACGGTTTATCAACCAAGGATTTTCGGATTATTGCCACAGGGCAACCCTTACCTAATGATTTGTTTGTTGCTAGTAGTAATCTGCCTAATACTCTTGCTGAAGAAATTCGCTATCGCCTGGTCGAAAATCAAGATCAGCTAATTGAAGCAATTTTAGTTGGGAAAGATAATGATAAGTATCAAGGAGCTAAACTGGTGCCAGCAAACGACAGTGATTATAACATGATTCGTGAAGTTTATAAAGCTATTGGTCAGGGGAATGTTTTTTAAGGTTAAGTTTTATCTAATGCCTACTTTGTAGTAGGGCGTTAGCCCTTAATCCATAAACTATAGCAATCCTAAATGATTATACTCGTTACCAGGCTCTTCCTGGTAACGCATATCCGGAGGAAGAGCCTCCATAGTCTGGGCCGAGGCAGAGCCTCGCTTACATCGGTTCCCAGGCAGAGCTTGGGAACCAGTTAACCAGTTATTGAAACTGATGCGAGGATTGCTATAGATTGTTAATTAACCTAAATATTGTTGGTGAACCCCCCCCTACAAGCCCAATTAAAAATTGGCGGCGTAAGTTAAGTCAAATTGGCGGCACAGGGTGATGCAGCAGTAGCTGGGTCGATCGAATACTAACTCGTAATTCATCTCGCCGTCTATTTTGGTGATCGGCTGCTTTAAGGGGATGCCCTGAATATCGTATTGGCGGCGTTCTAAGGCACTCCAGTCGATAATTTTGAAGTCGATTTGGTTTTGCAACTCACTTGCGATCAGATATAGGTGCATCTTGTCTTGAACTTTCCCTGTCAGGGGAACTTTTATTAACACTGACTGGGTGACGAGAGGTTTTTGGTCGTTGGGATGCTTCTGGGTATGGCAGCTTTTGAATTCTATATCGTAAGGTTCTACCTTGAATTTCTCTCCACTGGCGATCGCAGATGAGTGCAAATCTTTCAGGCACTTTTCTAGGTGAGGAATCAGCCCTAAGTCTGGATCACACAGCAGTTTACGAATGTTGGAGGTTTCAGTGACTGTCATTTGAGATTTTTGATGTTATTTTTTTATTCTTAACTTTTAGCTTACCACGAAAAGCAAACCTATCGAACTCTCCTTGCGACATACTTCCAAAAATGCCGTTTATGGCCAGTATGTCGCAGTGAATAAGACATTTTTGGGCAGCAAACCCGTGTTTTTTGCCTTAATGTTTGAGATTATTTCTTGGTAATTTTCCACAGATTAAGCTCGACATTAGTGTCAGCCGGATCTATTTGATAGTTTTGTTGCTGAATTGCAGATCGCAAAGTAGAGGACGGTCTGTATAAAAACAACTCGCTGAAACCGCTGGGAATTTGCGGGGGTTGGGGTTTTTTCTTTGCCAATTCTCGATTTTTGTAGCAAGAAGTGTAACAGCGGGGTTCTATTAGCAGTTTGACTTTGGGTTCTAGGTAATAACTTAAAGGCATGATATATGCGATATTGGCATCGCTGATAATTAGGGGATTGCTGGCTTGATTGAGAGTTCCAGCTACTTCCAAGACACCCAACCAACCGCTGCCTTTATTCCACCAAATATCTGCTTGAGAACTAACTCCACCGGATATAATACCTGCGGAAAAAACGGCAACTATAACTATTTTCCACAGTTTTTGCTGTTTGAAGTTCTCCAAATTGTTACTAATTTTCGCAGACAGCAGGTAAGCCACTGCTAGCTGAATTCCCACATAACAAGGAACTAAATATCGCGGATTTGCAGATCGCCTTCCACCTTTCATTATATCAGGTACTGCTAAAAACAAAGCAGTTGTTGCAATTAATAACAATACAATTAACCACACTCGCTTTGGTGTTTGTCTGCATAAAAAATAAAGGGCATAGCCGACTAAAGCTAAAATCATGATACCAAATGGAATTAGCAAAGCTAGTTGTGTGGCGTTGGCAGTTCCATCAATGCCAATATCAAAAAATGCTATGCTGAGGGAACCCACCCACCTGCTGACTAATCTTAAGTAATTTGTTTGTTCTGCCCATATTGTTGTGCTTCTAACTTGATTGAAGTTTTCTACAGTATTTATGAGGGAAGGCATGAAGCCGATCAAGGCGATTAAAGCTGCTACATAATAGGAAATGAATGTTTTCACATCGCGCCAGTTGGCAATAACTGCGACGTAGATGGCGTGGGCTGCTGCGACGCAAACAAATAACAAGTGGGTGTACAATCCCAGTGTTGCTGTGCCTGCATAAAGCGCCCAGGAAAGAACGAGGGCGACAGGATTTTGATTTTCGTCAGGGCGCATTGCTCGCAGCAAGGCTGCACTGGATAAAATAGTAGTTAATGTCCACAAACTGTACTGTCTTGCTTCTTGGGCAAACAAGATGTGGTAGGGAGAAATTGCGAAAAGTGCGATCGCCATCCACGCTACGGCTGAAGATTCAAATAACTCCCAAGCCAGCCAATAAATTGCGGGAAATACTAGCAGGCTAATCACGGCGGCCAAACTTCTCATTGCTGCAACGGAACTGCCGAACCATTGCGCCCAATATCGCGCTAGTACATAATATAGCGGCGGGTGTTGGGGGTCTTCTGTTGCTAAAGAATTCAGGGTATCCCTTAAAGTGTTTTCGGAATTTATCTGCTGATATTTTTGTAAATCCGCAGGCGAGGTTATTTTCTGGTACGAAATTTCTTTGATTATTTCAGCTTCGGTGTAGCCAGAAACTCTCAAAGAAGTATATGTTTCGTCGATCCAGTAAAATTTGCGATCGAGATTGGCGAACCGAAATAAAATACCGATGACTAATACGGCGATAATTAAAAATCGCAGCCACTTGTCAAGTGAAGGGTCGTGAGAATTTAGTCGATCGCGATCTTTGGTAGATTCCATTTTATAACTAGCTAATCTCCCACAATTTTTTACTGTCACCCCACCTGTAAGGTGCGCTGGCGCACCCTACCAACTTAACAGCCAGAGAGAGGACTGAAGTCCTCACTACGAACAAAGGAATGATTAATCATCCACTCCTTCAATCGGCGCAAAACCTTGCCGCTGAATATTTTCGGTTATGGTGCGGGGTTCGAGGAATTGCAGCAAATAATCCGGGCCACCTGCTTTAGAACCAACTCCCGAAAGTTTGAATCCTCCGAAGGGTTGCCGCGATACCACAGCGCCGGTGATTCCGCGATTGATGTACAGGTTTCCGACTTCAAAATCGGATGCGGCTCGATCGATATGCGAAGGTGTGCGAGAATACAATCCGCCAGTTAAAGCAAAATTCGTGCCGTTAGCAATAACAATCGCTTCGCTGAAATTCTTTGCCCGAATCACCGACAAAACCGGGCCGAAAATTTCTTCTTGGGCGATAGTTGCTGTGGGCGATACTTCGGTAACAATGACTGGGCCGACAAAATAACCGGTTTCCGGTGCCGGCATTTCTAAAGCTATTTGAGCTTCGGCGCGGCCTTTTTCGATGTATTCGCGGATGCGCGAATGGGCATTTGCATCGATCACAGGGCCGACTTGAGTGCCGGGATTTTCTGCTGCGCCAACATTGAGCGATCGCGTCGCTTCTACCAATCTTGCCACAAAATTATCGTACACCGATTCGACCACAATTACTCGCGAACAAGCGGAACATTTTTGGCCACTGTATCCAAAGGCCGAATAAACTACGCCTGCAACTGCTTGGTCTAAATCCGCACTTTCATCGACAATAATTGCATTCTTGCCGCCCATTTCAGCAATTACTCGTTTCAGGTGTTTTTGTCCCGGCTGCAAAATCGCAGCATCGGCATAAATCCGACAGCCAACTTCCTGAGAACCGGTGAAAGTAATCATGTGAACATCAGGATGTTTCACCATGTAAGCGCCGACGGTTGAACCTTTGCAAGGCACGTATTGAAATACGCCTTTGGGGATTCCGGCTTCTAGCAATATTTCAGCTATTTTCGCTGCAATTACTGAGGAAACTTCCGCAGGTTTTAGCAAAGTACAATTACCTGCAACCAGCGATGCAACTGTCATGCCGACTGGAATTGCGAGGGGGAAATTCCACGGCGAAATGATTAAAGAAATGCCGCGTGGCTGATAGCTATAACGGTTAGTTTCTCCGGGGATGTCGTAATTTTTCCCTTGTTCTAACCGTTCCATTTCGTCGGCGTAGTAGCGGCAAAAATCAATAGCTTCGGAGACTTCGGCATCGCATTCTCTGACGGGTTTGCCGACTTCAAACACCATCCAAGCTGATAGTTCGTGCCGCCGCTGTTCCATCAATTCTGCGGCTTTGCGGAGGACGCCGGCGCGCTGGCGGACAGGGGTTTTTCGCCAACTGGTGGAGGCTTCTTTTGCTGCTTCAAGGGCTTGTTTGGCCTGTGCTTCGGAAAGCAATCCGATGGTGCCAACTACTTCTGTGGGATTGGAAGGGTTGAGAGAGTTAACGGTTGCTTCCGTATTTTGGTACTCGCCATTGATTAGCGGTAAATAGGTTTTACCTAAGTTGGCGCGCACTGATTTGATGGCTGTTTCTGCTTGTTGCCGCAATTTGGTATTGGCGTAGTCGGTATCGGCAACGTTGGGAAATACTTTGCTGTAAACTAGCTGGTCATTTCCGTTAGCAACGGGTGCGGCTAACAATTGTTCGATCGGCATTTCTTCGGAACTTTGCCGGATGAAAGAACTGTTGGCGGTATTTTCCAGCAAACGGCGGATCAAATAAGCCATTCCCGGCAATAAGTCACCGTAGGGGCAGTAAACTCGGACGCGATAACCCCGATCGACCAAAAGCTTAGCCAATTTGTCGCCCATCCCATACAGCACTTGCATTTCAAAGCGGCGGCGCGGTATATTGAGAGTCTCGGCAATGGCGATCGCCCTCGCTTGCGATCGTACATTATGACTGCCAATAGCTGCATACAAATATTCGTGATTTTCTAGCAGCAACTGCGTCATCTGCTCGAAATTTGCATCGGTAGTAACTTTGTCATTGTAGACCGGCTGCGGCCAATCTTTCTGCATCGCTTTGATAGTTTCCTGATCCCAGTAAGCGCCTTTTACCAGCCGCACTGTCACCGGATTTCCGCGTTTTTTTGCCCACGCAATAAGACCTTGCAAATCTTGAGCACTGTCGCGCAAATATGCTTGCAATGTAATTCCAATATCCGTGCGACTGCGAAACTCTTCCTCTAACAATAAGTCTTTGAGAATCGTCAGAGTTAAACTTTTGTAAGCATACTGTTCCATATCGAAATGAACGGCCGCGCCCAACTCCTTCGCGCGGCGCAGTAACAGGCGAATTCTCTCGCTTACTTTCTCCTCGCTACCTTTAGCATCCAAAGGGTCAAACTGAGAATAAAAAGCCGTTAACTTTACCGATACTTGCACTCGCGGCAAAGTTTCACCATCAGCTTTGTCAATTGCATCTACTTGTGGCCAATTCTTCGCTGCCTTAGCCAGTTCCTCCATCAATTCCAAATAGCGGTTAAGATAAATTTCCGCCTCAGTTTCAGTTATAACAGCTTCCCCCAAAAGGTCAACCGTAAAACCCATTTTATCTTTGCGAAGTCGCTCTAAAGTTTTAACTACCTGCCTGATATTTTCCCCAGAAATATACTTGTGCGCCAAAGTTTCCACCGCCGGCGCAACTGTTGTCGCAGCTAATTGTCCAGGAATCGAATCAGCGTTAGTAAAATTGAGCAATTTTTTCAAAGCTTCCGGCAATTCTACCTCTTCCGCAGTCAGGTATTCTTGCAGGTGGCGGGCAATTTCCGGCTTGCTGCGGAGTGCCGGCAAACAGTCGATGAATCGAAACAATTGCACCCGCAGTCCGGGGCTAGCCATCGCCCAATCCATTAGTTTGTCGTCCCAGCGCATTTGGTCTTGCAGTTGACCGAAAAAAGAGCGCTTTTTGTCTTGAGTTGCCTTCAGGATTTCTTTGGCAATTTCCTGGGTTTTTGTTTCGTAGATGCTTGGAGATATTTGTGCAACCATTGGTAATTAGTAATGGGTAATTTGTAATTGGCAACCAGGGGGGGTTTATGTATTCTGTAACTACCCCCTGATACAATTATAGTTGCTATTTGACTTCAATTTTAACTTGGTAGTTTGCTTGGCGATCGCCTGAAATTTCAATAGTATAATCGCCGCTACTGGCTAGTTGACCTTGCCACTGACCTGTGCTATCAGCAGTACCTAACTTTTCACCGTTAGGAGCAATAATTGCTGCGCTAACTTGACCTTCTTGAACATTTATTGTCATGCTTTGGCCGCTATTGCACTCCAGTAAGTAGCGCCTGGATATGTTGGCTCGCAAACTATTGCTCAGAGTAGTTCCCGTAGCACCGGCTTGAAAGTAAACTCGCTCGGTTACAGGGGTTTCAACCGCAGCGGGAGAAGGAGAAGGAGAAGGCAAAGGAGAAGGCAACGGCGACGGCGACGGCGAAGCAAGTGGCGGAACGCCAGACAGAGAGGGGATTTGAGTGGGACGGGGCGACGGAGGGAATGTGGCAGGCTGTCCATTTCCAGGGGCTGGGGGAAGTCCGGGCCGACGGTTGACGGGTGCTGTTGCGACAGGCGGAGGGCTTTCGGGGAGGGGTACGTCAGCGGGTAGTTTGATTTGAAGGTTCGCTCTTTCCTGATACATTCTCCACGCTAGCAAACTGCCGAGACTAAGGACGGAACCGACTAAGATTCCGCTGAGAAAAACTGCCAAAATTTGCCACGAGCGAGCTGGTTTTGGTTCGGGGTTGGCAGTTGGAATTGTTGGAGGCGGATAACTTGTAATTTGAGTTGTTTCCGGCGCGCTATCGGCGACAACTGGAATTGTTTCGGCTGCGTCGATTGGTGCTGAAATATCTTCGGGTGCGGCAATTTCTGCGGGAGTTTCTGCTGATGCGGAAGTTGAATCAGCCCTGGCAATTTCACTGCGCTCGAACTCATCGCTGGCAGGGGAAATTATTTCCGGTTGCTGAGTCAAAATTTGTTTTTTTTCCTGTTCGTCGCTCATGGGGCTAAATTTATTTTAGAAAGACCGCTTTTAGACATTTTACGTTACTGGTGCGATCGCCTGCACAGCACCCATACGGCACGGCTATTGACAAAATGCCGTCCGTGTCGATCAAGAAATCTGTCTGCTGGGGCGATCGCAATTTACCAATTTTCGGTAAATATTGAGCACAAATTGCGATCGCCAGTTACTACCGGACTCAATTATTAGGCAAAGACTGCCAAAAAGGCCGCTCTTCTGGCTTCCTCACAGTATTCGTCGCCGACTGCACGTTTCCTTTCAATTCTTGATAATACCTATCATCGAGGAAACTAACGCTGACGCCAGCAGGAAGTAGCAGTTGGCGCAATCTTTCCTGAGTGTAATCTACACCGTCAATCATTGGCCCGCGCGGATTTGAAACTAACAACTTGCCGTTAACTGGCACCGAATTGACCATATTCGGCCACCAAGCATAACCGCTGTAGCCAAACATCACCGGAACTTGAATAATTTGGTCGTCTCCGACTAAAAACTCTCTTTTCAACTTCTCTATAATCGGATTAAGTTTCTGATTTTGCAAATAGAGATTGTGTTGAATTAAAGCGCGATTTTGCAAGGCGGCGCTGACAGTTGTTTGAGTGCTCAAACCACGATTGATCGCCACATCGCCGTAACCTCTTCCCTCCAATTCTTCCAACAGCTTAACTCCGGCTTCGGGACTGGCGATCGCCATTACATATTTTCCGGGAGTTTGAGTGGGAATAAAATTGATAATTTCATCGACTTGGCGAGTCAGAAGCCAAGAAGTATCAATATCCACGGGCGGCCCTTGAATTCTCTGAGCTTGAATAAAATCAAGTACCTCTGGATTAAAACCAGCATTTCCCGAATTTCCGTAATAAACTCTACCCATTGGGTGTCCGGGAATCGGCGGTGTCACCTGCAAATTGCCGTATCCGTCAGACCACTGACTTACAGGGTCTAAAGAACGAGGATTGCCAATTTTAACTACTTTCAAATCCCGGTCTTGAGTTGATTTAACAGGCGGGTTTTTCTCTGGTTCGCTATTGCTTTTTAGGGCGACATTAAACTGGCGTATCTCCGATTTTTCGGGGAGTTGAACGTAGCCGTTTTTCTGGGTATCTTGCATCCAAGTGCGATCGCCCTGGATAATTTTTACTTGAGCGCCCGTGGGTTCTACTGCTTCTTTTAGTTGAGAGATAAATTCGCTGTTGACCGCGCCTCTGTCGCTGACCTGAACTTCGGTTACTGGTGCGGTATTGGGCGCTATCATCCAAGGACTAACGCCCATTTGAATAGTTGTGGAAGCAATTTCTTGACCGTTGTTTAGGGCAGTTGCTTTGAGATTAACAGTGCCGTTCCAATTGCGATCGGCAAATTGTTTGGCTTCCACACCTAAAACAATATCCGTGCTGAAAACTAGAGGTTGAGTACCGGATATATCTACAGGTTGCCAGCCGTCGCCCGTCTTCTGAAAAACGCTGATGTGAGGGCTAGCAATGCTGTCAGCAGTGATAAATAATTGAGAGGTTTTGAAGTTTTCAGACAGTGTTAAGTTAACTTGAGAAAGCATTGCTGCACGGCGGGGAGCGCTAACTTTGGTTTGTTTCCAAGTAGGTATCTTGCCGCGATCGTTATTGCGATCGTTAAATAAAATTAGCGCGCCCTTGGACAAAGACCATTGTTCTTTTCCGGCTTCGTCTTGCTCGTTAATTTGGCCATCTCTGTTGGTATCTCCAGCAAAGAAAAAGTTCGGCGGCGACGCTGCGGGCGTAACTGGGGCGGGAGTTGGTGTTGCAGTTGCTTCAGGAGTTGGTTGAGAAGTTGCTTGCTGATTTCTCTCTAACTCTTGTCTTTCAAGTTCTTGTCTGGCTAATTCTTGTCTGGCTAATTCTTGCCTTTCAAGTTCTTGTCTGGCTAATTCTTGTCTGGCTAATTCTTGCCTTTCAAGTTCTTGTCTGGCTAATTCTTGCCTTTCAAGTTCTTGTCTTTCAAGTTCTTTGCGGGCTAATTCTTGCCTTTCAATTTCTTTACGAGCTAATTCTTGCTTTTCAAATTCTTGCCTTTCAATTTCTTTACGAGCTAATTCTTGCTTTTCAAACTCTTGCCTTTCAAGTTCTTTACGGGCTAGTTCTTGCCTTTCAAGTTCTTTACGGGCTAATTCTTGTCTTTGGAATTCTTGCCTTTCAATTTCTTTTCTAGCCCGGTCTTTTTTCTCTTGCTCTTTTCTCTCTATTTCTCGACGAGCAAATTCTTTTTTCTCTTGCTCTTTGCGGGCTCGCTCTCTTATCTCTTCTTCCTCGGCTCTAATTTTCTCAACAGAACGTGCGACTTGCATTTCATAGGTAGCGACACTGAGGCTTCCTTGGTATTCGATGGTTTTATCGATCGCCCGATCGGCCAAAAAAGAATCGTGAGGAATGAGTCGCAGCGTATTGATAGCCAACTGCCACACCCGCTGGGACTGTTCCCAAGTAGCAGAAGAAGGATTAGAAGTGCGTCCAATTAAGACTGCTTGGGCGGCTAATTTAGCAGCATCGTCCCAATTATATTTGGCTCTTTCTTCTATTTGAATCTGACTTTGAACGTTTTGGAGTTGCTGCGTCAGAGTTTGAGATTGCTGGCGGTTGATTGCTGATTTCCAAAGTTCACCAGGAAACGGGGCGCTGTCGGGAGTTTTGGCAAGGTTATCTAATTGTACTTTCAGGCGATCGCGCAATTTGTAGAGTTCGGAAAGGGATTGCGGAGTTTCGCCCTCTGACTGTCGCCCAGAGAGTGCGAGTTGGTAGTTTAGGGAAGGTTGAGCCACTGTTGTGGGGACTGCAACCCAAATAATACCGATGACGACACCGAAACCATTGATAATGGCGATCGCAATATATCGAACCCAGCGCATATAGTTTATCCTCAGACACGCCAATAATTTTACCTAATCTTGGGAGCAATTGGGGATTTAATTGTAAGATTTTAGGATGGGTTTGGGCGATGGCGTCCCGCCCCGCAAGCTACGGCTTTTTTTCACTGCGGCGGACGGATTACTCTAATCAATTTACCTGTGAGATTTTCGACTGTAGAAATAGCTTCATTAATGCGTGTAGCTTGTCTCTCTGTATTCAAATCTTCTTTGCAAATAATGATACCGTTATGGTCAGGTTGCAAACGGTGCAGGTGTCTAAAATCATCCCAATTGCGCGTCAAAACGGCTCGATTGAGGCTAATAGCAAAAGCTAACACATCTTCATCAGGAATCCCCAGTCCACCATTTCCAGCTTCCTGCACTGTCAACACATCGTGACCAAAAGTTCGCAGTAATTCCACGATTACCAGTGGGAAATTTTCATCTGCATAAAGACGCACCATTTGTTAATCTTCCTCATTTCTAGCGATTGCAGCTTCAATTTCCTCTGGGTGTGCCTCAGCATAAGCCCAAGCATTGGCCAAATCTGCTGCACTCAAATGAGGAAAGTCTTGCAAAATCCGCACATCACTTGCACCCAGAATGCGATAATTTACCAGCGACCAAATAGGTATGCGAGTCTTGGCAATTCTAGCATCCCCACCACACACGCCGGGAGTTTTTTCGATTCCTTGCCAAGTATTGCTTAAACTTTGGACTAATAGCTGTATTGCCTGAGTTTTTTCACCGGGAGTTAAGGCAAGGAGTTGTTTTTCTAATTCTTTCAGTGTCATAGTTTGCTATCTCAATCATTTTCTCTAATTGCTTGTTCAATTTCGTCTGGGTAAGCATCAGCATAAGCCCACGCATTTACCAAGTCAGCGGCGGTTAGATCGGGAAATGATTCTAGGATGATACCATCGGAAGCACCTAAACGTCGATCGCGCACCACTGACCAAACTGGTATGCGAGTATTGCCGATACAAGCATCGCCTCCGCACACACCAGGAGTTTTTTTAATACCTAGAGAACCGTTGGTTAAAGTTTGAGTTAGGATGCTGATGAGTTTAGCTTTATCAACCGGATTTAAGGTTGAGACTTGAGTTTCTAATTCTTGTATAGTCATAAGTGCGATCGCTCGGATTTGATATTAGTTAGATTATATAGGACTTACACGTGGGGGCCAGAAACCGGGTTTTTCACGAAAATACTTGGTTGCTGTCGATAGATTAGGTAAAAACCCGGTTTCTTTGTCGGAGTCCGTAAGTCCTATTATCGCAAATTCGTGCCATGTTTTAGGCTTCCTCATTTTCTTTGATTGCTTGTTCAATTTCTTCTGGGTAAGCATCAGCATAAGCCCAAGCATTGACTAAATCAGCGGCAGTCAAATGGGGATAGCACTTAAAAAGTTCCGCATCGCTGCATCCGAGACGGCGATAACCCACAAGTACCCAAACTTGTATGCGAGTATTGCCAACGCAGGCATCGCCGCCACACACGCCTGGAGTTTTTTTAATGCCTATAGCACCAGTGCTTAAGGTTTGAAGTAAAATTTCTATAGCCGCTGCTTTGTCGGCTGAATTTAAGGATGCTAGATCGATTTTTAATTCGGTGAGTGTCATTATTTACTATCCCATTTTTACAGATAGAATATCCTAGCTAAATTATAACGGAATAGGACTTAGCATGGGCCCAGAAACCGGGTTTTTTACGAAAATACTTCGTTGCTGTCGATAGATTAGCTATAAGTGAGTCCACAAAATCTCGATCCCCCCTAGCCCCCCTTAAGAAGGGGGGGACAAGAAAGCAGTCAAAGTCCCCCTTCTTAAGGGGGATTTAGGGGGATCTAGACTTGGCTACCAGCGAGATATCGAGAGGCTTTAAATCTTCACTTCTCACCTTTGATCGCTCCCATCTCCTTACCCGTAGCTACGATGACAAAAAAATGGTATACTTTCATGTTAATCTCCTACCTGGAAAACAGCACATCACTGTGGTGGAAATTATTCATTTACTCCCTTATTCCCTAAAAGAATCAGCAAAATCTATGAAATCCCCCTCTTGCTGGCTAATTTTTACCGTCATCGGACTGTCTTTAACAAGCTCCCCACAGCAAAAGTCATCTCAAGAAATTCAAGCGGCGCTGCAACAAGCAGCGACAAAAGTTGCTGGAGGAGTACAAATTAATACTTTTCAGGGGGGAATTCCTATTAAAACTTATGTGGCAAATCAGTCGAATTTAGCAAGTCAACCAATTCTTAAAGCCAACTATATTAAACTGGAACAGTTATTGGCTGCTAGGAAGTGGAAAGAAGCAGATGAGGAAACTTTGAACAAAATGTTAGAGGTGGGGGGAAAACAACAAAACGGTCACTCAATTAGGGGTGAGCTAATAGTGATAAAAGATATCAGAATTTTTCCCTGTCCAGATTTGCGGGCGATGGATCGACTTTGGGTAAAATACAGTAAGGGACGGTTTGGCTTTTCCGTGCAGAAGCGCATCTATCAAAATCTGGGTGGCCCTAAAGAGTCTAATGGACAAGTGTTGTCAGCTTATAATGGACAAGTGTTGTTAGCTTATTATGAAGCGATCGGCTGGAAACAGAAAGGAGAGAAAGAAAAATGGTTGCTATACTCTCAACTAACTTTTAATAGCAATGCACCTTCAGGCCACCTGCCGGCGGGTTATAGTGCACCGTATTGTGTGGCGAAGACGGAATCGGAAGCGAGGAGGTGCGGTGAGAGGCAGATCGAGATGGCGAGACTAGATTTATTATTCTCTCGTGTAGAGACTTGTAAAGTCTAATCCATAAAGCATTCAAATTTGGATTTAAAATTGTGAAAAAAAAATCCACGAAGTCATGCTGTGTATGGGTTTTTGATATCTCGCACTTCGACAAGCCAGCAAGAATGTTGCCCGCGATTTGAGGGTTATAACAATAGGAAATATCACGCAGGAATCCAAAACAACAGGATCGGGAATCAGTCTGGTAGCTGTATACTCTGGTCTCATGCAATTCCTCTTCTTTGCTAAACTGAGCTAATTCCTTGAGGATTTCACGGCGCTTAACAGTACGCTGCTGTTTATAGGCGATCGCACTTGCCAAACTTATCCGCCGCTGGTTTCCTACTTTTCCATAGGCAATTTCCCCATCATCAAGCAATTTGACTACAAATTCTGGCGACACATTGAGCAAAGTCGCAGCTTCTTCAACAGTCATATCTTGCTCAATTGGCACTAAAGACACTGCTTTACCAGCCGCCATTAAATGTGCAGCTTGACACAACAATTGATAGAGTGATTCAGGAAGTGCGATCGCTTCCCCGCCAACTTCCAGGAGTTTGACTTTAGATGTTTCAGAATCACCATTTTCTTTCTTGAGACCTAGCATTTTATCCAATAATTTGATAGCTTGTGTTTCTTCTTCGGTCGGTAAAACTGGATCTAGGAGTATTTTTGGCCTGTTCATGGAAATGTTTCCTGAATTGGTTAAATGCTATTATAGTATATTGACTTTATTAATGACCGTTAATGCCTGACTTAGAAAAAGGTCTAGCCGCTTTTAATACCCAAGATTATACCCAAGCCTTTAGCTTGTTAAAACCGCTAGCAGAACAGGGAAATGCTGAATCTCAGTGCATAATTGCGAGTATGTACCATTTAGGATTAGGTCGAGAAAGGATGATATTAGAAGCAATTAAATGGTACATCAAATCCGCTGAGCAGGGCTATGGTGTTGCCTCAAACAACTTAGCAGGAATTTATCTGTGCGGTGCTGATGGTGTAGCCGCCGATCGCACTGAAGCAGAAAAATGGTTTCAAAAAGCCAAAGAACAAGGATTTTCACATACACCCATCTGAGCGTGAATATGTGAACCAAGCTAGCATTGCATAAAACAACGCCAAAACAAACCCAAAACAAAAACCCGGTTTCTTGTAGAAACCGGGTTTAATCATCCGCGTTAATCCGCGTTAATCCGCCTTAATCTGCGGTTGCAAAATCCTACAACTGCTTCACCTCAGAAACCAATTTGGCAACCACATCCTTAGCGCTACCAAACAACATCATCGTCTTATCCTTGTAAAACAACTCGTTATCAACACCGGAAAAACCAGCATTCATCCCGCGCTTGATCACGATCGTATGCTTAGCCTTATCAACCTCCAAAATCGGCATCCCGTAAATCGGGCTCGCCGTATCGTGACGCGCCGCCGGATTCACTACATCGTTAGCCCCGATTACCAAAGCAACATCAGTTTCGTCAAACTGCGGATTGATATCGTCCATATCGTACAACTGCGGATAAGGCACGTTTGCTTCCGCCAGCAACACATTCATGTGCCCCGGCATCCGCCCCGCCACCGGGTGAATTGCGTATTTCACGTCAACACCCATTTTTTCCAAACCGTCGGCTAACTCGCGCACGGCGTGCTGTGCTTGCGCTACAGCCATTCCGTAACCGGGAATGATTACAACCGATCGCGCATAACCCAACATCATCGCACTTTCTTCGAGATTGATGCTGCGAACAGTTTTGTCAGTAGCACCAGCAGCCCCAGCAGCAGCCGCAGCACTTCCGCCACCGCTACCAAAGGCGCTAAACAGCACACTACCCAAGGATCGATTCATCGCCTTGCACATGATTTGCGTCAAAATAATCCCCGACGCGCCCACCAATGCACCAGCGATAATCAGCATATTGTTCATCAAAATGAACCCAGCGACACTCGCCGCAATCCCCGAATAGGAGTTAAGCAGCGACACCACCACGGGCATATCGCCACCGCCAATCGGTAGCACAAACATGATTCCCAGAATATTGGAAATCGCCACCAAAGCCAGGAATACCGGCACATCCTCCGGGTTAAACAGCATATAACCGCTGCCGGCTAAAAGCGCGATCGCCAGCATGGCATTAAACGGCTGTTGCAGCGGAAACGTCATCGGCGCACCCGGTAGCAATTCTTGCAGTTTCGCAAACGCCACAAGGCTACCAGTGAAAGTAATTCCGCCAATCAACACACCCAAAAGGATCGTGATTGTCGCGTCTGGAGTTGGCGATTCCGGGATGCTGAGATAGCGCCAGAATTCACCCACAGCAACGAGTGCAGAAGCCGCGCCCCCGAAACCGTTAAGCAAACCCACCATCTGCGGCATATCCGTCATCGCCACAGTATTCGCCATAATTGTTCCCAAAATGGAACCGACGATAATTCCGACAGCAATCAATTCGTAGCTGACTACTTGCTTTTCCAGCAACGTACCGACGATCGCTATCAACATCCCGATCGCAGCTAACACATTCCCTTGACGCGCAGTTGCAGGGGAACCCAACTGTTTCAAACCGATAATAAACAAAGATGCGGCAACTAAATAACCTAGTTGAATGCCACTGGGCAGAAAATCGCTCACGCTTTAACCTCTTTTTTCTTGAACATTTGCAGCATGCGATCGGTTACTAAGAAACCGCCGACTACGTTAATTGTGGCCAGGGCGATCGCGATCGTCCCCAAAATCGAAGTAACAGTCACATTACCTTGGCCTGAAATCAGAATTGCGCCTAAAACGGCAATTCCCGAAATCGCATTCGATCCCGACATCAAAGGTGTGTGCAGCGTCGGCGGGACTTTATTAATTACTTCAAATCCCACAAACGATGCTAGAGTAAACACCACTAAACCTGCAATCAATCCTTCTGCCATGACAATTGGTAATTGGTAATTGGAAATAACTCGTTCCCGGTTGCGTCCGCCAGGGAATGAATTCCCTGGCTAATAGCCAAAGTCCTCTTAAGAGGACTAATAGACATCTCCAATAATTCTTGTGGAACCGGCCGGAAAGCCTGTTCAAAAAAGCCTTTTTTGGAGATATTTAATCAGTTCTTCAGTCCTCATAGCGAGGACTTAAGCTTTGAGGCAGGGGTTGAAACCCCTGCCGGACTTTGCCTCATAAGGACAGAATTTAACTGACGGCTGAAGCCTGAGCCGTCAAAGCATCGCGAACTCGCTGGTTGCTAATCTCACCATCGCGGGCGACGCAAGCACCAGAAATGATATCGTCTTCAAAATTCAAATTGAGTTCCTTATCTTTCACCATCAACTGAACTAAAGCCGAGATATTCTTCGAGTAAGTTTCGCTAGCGTGGACAGGCATCGACGAGGGCACATTAATCGGGCCGATGACATTAACGCCGTTCCATTCAACATCTTTCCCCGCTTCCGTGCATTCGCAATTGCCGCCTTGTTCGCCCGCGAGGTCAACAATTACCGATCCGGGCTTCATTTGAGAAACCATTTCTCTAGTAACTAAAATAGGTGCTTTTCTGCCGGGAACTTGAGCGGTTGTAATCACTGCATCGGAAGCGCTGACGTGTTGGGTGAGCACTTGGCGGGTGTATTCTTTAGCCGCTTCTGATAGTTCTTTAGCATAGCCTCCGGCGGCGACGGTTTCTTCCTTGAGTTCGACATCAAGGAATTTAGCGCCCAAACTTTGCACTTGTTCTTTTGTTTCCGGGCGGATGTCGAAGGCTTCGACTACCGCACCCAAACGGCGCGCCGTGGCGATCGCCTGTAAGCCAGCAACGCCCACACCCATTACCAATACTTTCGCGGGGCGAATTGTACCGGCCGCCGTTGTCAGCATCGGAAAATACTTTGGCAAAGCTGCGGCTGCGATCAATACCGCTTTGTAACCGGCGACGTTACCCTGAGATGACAGCGCATCCATGCTTTGAGCGCGGCTGGTGCGCGGGATCATTTCCATGCTGAAGGCCGTTACTTTGCGATCAGCTAAACGCTGCACTAAAGCTGGAGCTCCCAGAGGATTCAAAAAGCCGATGAAAACGCCTCCTTCCCGGAGTTGATGAACTTCTGATTCTTGCAGCGCCCCGATTTTCACGACGACATCGGCTTCGCCCCACAGCCTAGCGGTATCGGCGACAACCTGAGCTCCCGCTTCTTCGTAAGCAAGATCCGAGAAAAAGGATTTTGCCCCCGCACCGGCCTCAACCCAAACTTCGACCCCCTGTTTGACTAATCGGGCTACAGCGTCGGGTACTAAAGCCACCCGGCGTTCCCCTGCTGCTATTTCTTTTGCGATCGCTAATTTCATACAGTCTCCTTATTTAAGCTTTCCTAGGACGGTTGAAACCGCGCCTACACAGACAAAACCTGCCTCTGCAGGTTTCTTGAAGTGCGATTTTTAATCGCCCCATGCCTTGCTTTACATTGAAGCAGCCGTTGCCCTAAACTTCTCTCGTTGATACTAAAGCCGATCGCCCAAATTCGACCCGTATCTTTAACTTATCTTATACATTCAAATTCGCTAAATTGTTAAGTTTGCCACCGATTATGATATAATTTTATGTCGCCTACTTCTGTAGTTTGAATGTCAGTTATCAGTATTACGCAAAAATTACGCAAAAAAAAGTGACCTCAGCGGGCGGGCGATCGCCCTCATCAAATGGCTGAGAGATTCGATATATTGTAGGCACGATCGCAAATTTCGGGCGAGCAATATTTAAGGTTCACCAAGAGTTTAATTAGAGGAGTTGTTATGCGACGATTATTTTCAGCACTAGCGGTTACAGGTTGCTTGGTGGCTGGATTACCCGCCATCAGTTTAGCCCAGTCCATGCCAGGATTCACGATTTTCGGCGGCCCCGATCGCGCCAACCAATTAAGCTATCGCTTGGATTACGGTACAGCCGGGATGAGTGGCGATAGATATCGGCTGCGAATTCCTTCCAAAAAAGTAAGTTTGGCGATCGCCCAACTGAACATATCCTATCCAGACTACTACAAAGGCGAATTTGACCAAAAAGACATTAAAGTGCGCGTCAAAAACAAAACAATAGAATTGCAAGAAGTAATCTGGGACAAAGAAAATCGATTCATAGAGATTTATCCCAAAGAACCAATTGCCGCCGGTAACAATGTTGAGGTTGTACTCTCCAACGTCAGAAACCCATCTCCCGGCGGAATGTACCATTTCAACGTCCGCATCCGCACCCCCGGCGACGTTCCCTTGCTGCGTTACCTCGGTACTTGGCTGTTGAGCATTAATTGAGGGAAGGAATTTCTCGTTAGTCAAGCGATCGCAACAGAAAAATTTAAATGTGGCGATAGTTTTCCTACGGGCAAAAATTTAACAATACTCAAATCCGGGTTTTCGGGAGTTGTAAAATAGAACCTCCGGCTCATATCGCAATTCTCAATGATTCGTAATAATGAGTCTAGGGGCAGTCCCCCGATGATTGCCCTTCGCTAATTAGGGGTAGGCTTAGGGGCGCTACCCCTAAAAAATGTTTACCAATCAAATAGGATTGCTAAGGCCGTACTTGCAGCATGAATCTACTAGCAAAAATCAAAACAATAAAACTGCCTCCAGCGCTGCGATCGAGAAATTATCGCCTGTTTTTTGCAGGACAAGGCATCTCCCTAATTGGCAATTGGATGACGCAAGTTGCTACTGTTTGGCTTGTCTACAATTTGAGCGATTCACCTTGGATGCTCGGCGTGGTGGGATTTACAAGTCAAATCCCCACATTAATTTTACTACCTTTTGCAGGAGTTTTAATCGATCGCTGGAACCGCCACCGAGTCATCATTGCCACTCAAATATTAGCAATGGTTCAATCCTTAGCGCTAGCCTTTTTAGCGCTAACAGGAGTCGTTAACATTTGGCAGATCCTGGTACTGAGTTTCTTCCAAGGCGCAATTAACGCCTTTGACGCGCCGGCACGGCAAGCTTTTGTACCGGAACTTGTAGAAAAGAAAGAGGATTTAGGAAATGCGATCGCCCTCAACGCTTCCATGTTCAACGGCGCCAGATTAATCGGCCCAGCAATTGCAGGTTTGCTAATAGCTACAGTCGGGGCAAGTTATTGCTTTCTCATTGACGGACTCAGCTACATCGCTGTAATTGCAGGCTTATTAGCGATGCAAATCAAACCCCGAAAAATTGCCGCAACTAATACCAAACCCTTACAAAGATTAAAAGAAGGATTCGTTTATGCCTTCGGGTTCCCCCCGATTAGAGCAATTTTACTGCTATTAGCATTAGTCAGTTTTGCCGGAATGTCCCACACAGTATTAGTCCCAATTTTTGCCACCAAAATTCTGCAAGGCGACGCACAAACCCTCGGCTTTTTGATGGCATCTTCGGGAGTTGGCGCCTTCGCGGGCGCGATTTATTTGATTTCTCGCAAAAGTATAGTTGGCCTCGGCAAATTGATTGCGATGTCACCGGCCATTATGGGATTCGGACTGATAGGTTTTGGTTTGTCCCGCATCTTATGGCTGTCATTAATCATGATGTTGTTTGTGGGTTTTGGTTTCATTATCCAATTTGCAGGAGGAAACACATTTTTGCAAACAATTGTAGAAGACGACAAACGCGGAAGAGTGATGAGCATATACACGATGGCATTTTTTGGAGTGACACCCTTTGGGAATTTAGTTGCCGGCGGATTGGCCAATTATATCGGCGCTCCCAATACAGTCATCATTGGAGGAATAATTTGTGTTGTAGGCTCCATAATTTTTACCAAACAATTGCCAGCTTTAAAAAACTTAGTCCGACCACTTTATCAAAAAATGGGTTTAATTCCGCAGTAACAATTTACCGTCAAATCACAAATGCCAACCTTAAACAAGATTCCCAAAGCTAATATCTGACTGTCTCTCTCTCTAGCAATCCTCAACAACTTGTAAACTTCTCTCTTTCCCTCTTATCTTCTCTTTCTCTGCGCCCTCTGCGCCCTCTGCGGTTAAAACATCCAAATTAATTACGCAACCAGAGTTCACCATTCTTGTTGGGCTTCAGCTTCAGCTTGAATTAAATTTTGCCGCAGTTGCACCCAATTTATTTGATGAGAGGGCGAGTCTTCGATAAGCTTTCCGCGCTGTAAATGCAGAATTCGCGTGCTAAATTGCTCGGCTAATTCTAATTGATGGTTTACCATTACAATTGTGGTTTGGCCGTTTGTTAGCTGTATCAATACTTGCAAAAGGTGGGCGGCTTTTCCTGCGTCTAGGGCGGATGTTGGCTCGTCTAAAAGCAAGATTTTTGGTTGTAGGATGATGCCGCGGGCGATCGCCACAAGCTGTTTTTGGCCTGTGGAAAGCTGCAATTCGGTGTGATCGAGCCATTCTTGGGGTATGTGCAGTTGTTCGATCGCCCCGCTAATTCTCTCAGCAATGTTTGATGCAGTCACCCCCCGCAGCTTCAAAGGATAAGCCAATGCTTCTCGCACCGACATTCCCAAAAGCTTGGATTCTTGCAGGATGAGGGTGATTTGTTTGCGGAGTTCGATCGCAGGTATTTGGCGATATTCTGTATTTTCCAGATAAATGGAGCCGCTGGTGGGAGTGCTGAGCCGATTTAGCAACCGCAACAGCGTTGTTTTGCCGGCACCTGAAGGGCCAACAATTGCCACGCGAGCTCCCTTGTGTACCTGAAATGATATATTTTCCAACAAATGACTTGAGGCGATCGGTGTTTTCAAGCTTACACCGTCAAGTCGCAGTTGAGGATTTGTTTCTGTATTATTTTCCGAATAATTAGGCATTTAATTAATTAAAAATCCCAAAAAGTTGCACATATTTCGATCCCCCTAAATCCCCCTTAAGAAGGGGAGTAGGGGTTGACTTTGATCGGAATCTTGTCCCCCCCTTATTAAGGGGGGTTAGGGGGGATCTGAATTCTCTGAAACGACCTATAAAATTGGTATGAGTCGAGGACGATCGCAACTAAATTCATCCGTGTATCCCTGTCGTGATCCTTTTCCTTCTCAAACTTTTACAGCTTTTTCTAAAGGAAAACCCAGCTTTTCGCGCTGTTCCAAATAAAGCTGAGCCACTCGCCGCGCCAAGTTGCGAATTTTGGTAATGTAGCGGGTTCTTTCTGTTACCGAAATCACACCTCTAGCATCGAGTAAATTGAAAGTGTGAGAACATTTTAACACATAATCAAGACTAGGCAAAACCAATCCTTTTTTTGTCAATTGTTCGGCTTCTTGCTCGTACAATCCAAATAGAGTAAACAGCAATTCGGGATTAGAAGCTTCAAAGTTATAAGTACACTGTTCAATTTCTCCTTGCAGGTGAACGTCGCCGTAAGTTATGCCATCTTTCCACTGAATTTTCGTCATCGCATCGACTTCTTGGAGATACATTGCGAGGCGTTCTAGTCCGTAGGTAATTTCAATAGATACCGGACGACAATCAATGCTACCGCACTGTTGAAAGTAGGTAAATTGGGTGATTTCCATGCCGTCGAGCCAGACTTCCCAGCCGACGCCCCAAGCTCCGAGGGTGGGCGATTCCCAGTTGTCTTCTACGAAACGAATGTCGTGGTCTTCAGGGCTAATTCCTAATGCTCTGAGGGAGTCTAAATAGATGTCTTGGATGTTAGGAGGAGAGGGTTTAATTAAAACTTGATATTGATAGTAATGTTGGAAGCGGTTGGGATTTTCGCCGTAGCGTCCGTCGGTGGGGCGGCGACAGGGTTCGATGTAGGCGACTGACCAAGGTTCGGGGCCAATTGCTCTGAGAAAGGTGTGGGGATTCATGGTTCCTGCACCTTTTTCTGTGTCGTAGGATTGGGCGATCAGGCAGCCTCGATCGCTCCAGAATTTGTTTAAGGTGGCAATGACTGATTGAAAATTCACTGGTTTAAATATGGTTAGCGAGTGTCTCAACTTATTTAAGCATACTAAAGGCAGGGTTTATTTGCATAAACCCTGCCGAAATCAGATATGGGTGTGAAAAGTTAGGCAGTTTGGATCGCTTTATAGTTTAGTCTGCAGGAGCGAGGGAAACTAACAGAGTGATGTTGTCAACGCCGATGACATAAACGGTGTCTCCGGGTGTGAGGGTGATTTGGCGATCGCACCGTGCGGGCCACCAGCTACCTTGGAAGCGGACGCGACCTGTTTGATTCGGGTAAATCGATTCATCAACTACTGCTTCTTCGTTGAAGTAGTGGAAATTGGTGTTGATGTAGTTATCCATTAAGATATTCTTTTCTGTGCTGTAGGTGTGAAGAGAAAAAATAGAACCGAAAGCTTTTACTACGTTAAACATTTTGTTGACTCCTTTTGTGTTAAAATATATCGAAGTTTAATCGCCTATTTGAGGCTCTTTGAAAAGTAGCATTTCCTGGTTGAAATTGATTCCCAGGTTGTTCATGCTCTGATTTAGTCTGCGGGAGCGAGGGAAACTAAGAGAGTGATGTTGTCAACGCCGATGACATAAACCGTGTCTCCCGGTGTGAGGGTGATTTGGCGATCGCACCGTGCGGGCCACCAGCTACCTTGAAAGCGGACGCGACCTGTTTGATTCGGGTAAATCGATTCATCGACGACAGCTTCTTCGTTGAAGTAGTTAAAATTGGTGTTGATGTAATTTTTGATAAGCATATTGTTAGCTGTGCTGTATCCTTGGGTAGAGAAAATCGAGCCGAAAGCTTTTACTACGTTGAACATGATATTTACTCCTGTTGTGTTAAAATATATGGGGATGTGTAATTGTCGGTTTATGCTATTTGAGAGGCTGCATTTCCTCTGTTAAGATTGATTGATTGCCTTGATATTTCATTGTTCTTGCCTTCCGTGGTTTTATCAGGATAAAAGGCAAAGAATTTTTGAAATGTTGAGGGGATTTGAGAAGCGGTTGCAGGGAGTCTAAATCCAGTAATTCCGAGGTATTGAATTAAGGGTTTAGTGGTTGAGTAGTTGGTAGGATTTACCTTAAGGGTAGATGTTGTTAGCTACATTAGAGATTGACTGATTCCGCATTACTGCTGCTATGAAGATGTTTTCTTTTTGGGTTTTATGTTTTGATTGGGTTGTGACTCACTTGCTTTACACTTACTAATTTGCCAGGAGTCGAATGTCTTTGGGGCGATCGCCAGTCCACTTTCCGACTCTGGTACTGGCACATGACACTCCTAAACCCGCAAACAACCATTTTTCAAAGGTTTTTGCCTAAATATCAGGCTGCTGGCTGTGCCAATTTAGCTAACTGGACTACCGCGAACGGTGAATTATGAACTTACGCAGTCTCGATCGCCCAATCCGGAATATCCATAAATATCTAGTCCGTAACTTACGCACCAAACCCCTAAAAACCCGGTTTCTGACACCCTGTGCGCCATTAGGGGCCCGTAAGCGGATCTATGATATAAGCAAGTAAACTTGGCAACTCACCCACCCTCCCCATGCGATATTGATTTGTACCTACCTATTTAGGCATAGAAAATAGGCGATCGAGACTGACGCAGATATCAGGAGGCGGTAGGAGTTTTTGATCGATGCAGCTCGATCGCACCCTGTTATCCAATTATTGAACAGGTCGAACTTAAAATCCATTCATAAATTCAGAATCTTAAATTCATAAAAGTCATAATTATCAAAAACCTGCTTGATACTGCATAATCGTTACAGGAATTCTGAATAAAGTTTTAGCCAATTGAGACAAGCCAAATTTGAATTTAAGCGACTGCGGCAATTCTTGTACGGAAACTTCTGTGAAGCCAAAGCGAGTATAAAATGATGCGAGTCGGGAGCCCAAACACTCTAAATATAGCGGTTCAGTCGCTTGTTGAATCAAATGTTTTGTGAGATAACTTCCCAAACCTCGATCGCGCCAATCTTTCGCCACCACCAAACTGCCCAATTCTTGCGCCCCCGCAAATTTCCGCAACTGTCCGCAAGCTGCCAATTTTCCCTCGCATTCGATGACCCAGAATTGATCCCAGCGCAACTGAGTTGGATCGAGTTTGGCGCTCCAAACTAACTTTCTAATTGATTTGATATCTTGAGCTGAGGCTTGGCGGATGGCGCATTCAGACGGCCACGAAAAAAAACTTTCATTCATTATGATTCCATAAAATAAGCTTTAGTAAATTTATTCTTATTTTCCGAGTCGAGCTCCAGATGGTGTATTTAAGTATAACTGCTGTTACTGGAAATTATACCAGCTAGCCGCTTCAAAATGCGAAAAACTTCGTAAAGTTCATTTCCGGGATTCGCAATATCGAAAAGTTTAGAGACGGCATACTGCGGTGTGTCTCGTTTGGTCATTTTGATAAATCGAAAGCTGCTGCCATTTGTCAGAAGCCCAAATGTTACTGGTTCTGGGCTGGGGTCATTCAGCATATAAAATAGTAACTGAGGAAGCCCAGCTTCAACGGAATATTGAGAGCGTTTGGCTTCGATCGCAACTACCCAAAAAGATTTCAGCAATAGCAGGACATCAATGCTACCCCTGACAATTGTATCTTCATCTTCAATAGTCAGTTCTACTGATTTTTCTGCCTCTATGTGAAAGGGAGTCAAGTAGAAATCTGCTAAAAATAGCAAGGGAGCCAGTACCACCATTTTTACGGTATCTTCCAGCATCGCGTACTTGACACTGTTGATATAACCTGCTTTTACGTTGTCAAGCGCTCGCTTTTTGTCATCGCTAATTTCCGGTAAATCGTCAATCCACTCCCGGAAGAATTGCTCATCTTCACAAAGTTGAAAATTAAATTTTGTTTCGACATCTAGCAGGGTCAGTGTTTTTGCTTGAATGCTTTGTGTCATAGTTTTATGTATTTATTTTTTAGTTGGTACGTATTGTAGCATATCAACTGTCGATCGCCTCCCACAAAACCTCCGCGCCAAACCTTACCGGATCGGTACAAGGCAATCCCGTTTCTGCTTGAACTTCAGCTATTGCTAACAGCGCATTTGCCTCATTTAAGTGATGAGTGTTGAGGGCGATCGCGCTCACTTTTCCCCCTGCAAAAGCACCCGCAGCAGCGGCAACTATTTCGTACAATTCAATTACTTTTGATAGCCTGGGAATCGATACGTGCGGGTGATTGCGAATGCTAGTTTGTCCGGCTCTGTGGGCTAAAATTAAGTGAGTTGGCTGCGAACCGCGCAACAGCGGCAGAGTCGCCGTCGAACCCGGATGCAATAGCGAACCTTGCCCTTCTACGTGCAGAATATCGCATTCCGAACCCAATTTTATCACCATTTGTTCGACAGCACCAGCGGCGAAATCAACTCGCACTGCATCCAAAGGAATGCCTTCATTTCCGATCATTAAACCCGTTTGTCCGGTTGCCAAAAATTTGGAACGCAAACCTCGCCGCAAGCAAGTGCGATTAAGTTCCAGACTGGTTGACATTTTGCCAACGCTCATATCTGTGCCGACAGTTAATACGCGGCGACAACTTAATTTAGCGGCGGCGGCAGAGGCGATCGCACCGACAGATTTCGGTTCCTGACGCACGTCCCAAATCCATTGATTTTCGGTTAACGGAACTGTTATCAAAGGTGCAAGTTTCGCGTGCAAACCGTTGACAACTGACAAACCTGCTGCTACCGCTTGATTAATTTCTGGCAGCCATTCCGCAGGCAAAACACCGCCGGAAGGAGCGATACCAATTAGCAGAATATCCGGCGCAAATTGCATTGCTTCTGCAACGGAAGCAACTATCGGTACTTGTTGAGGAATGCCCGTTAATTCAGGTAAAGATTGTCCGGCACATTGGCGGTCTATTACTGCTACAATTTGTGCTTCGCTGTAGCGTAAAAAAGCTAAGCCTGTTTTCCCGGAAGAACCGATAATTCCCTCGTGCAGCAGGATAGCAACTTTGCCATTTTTGATCGAATAATTTTTAGTCATTGGTTCACTTTTGAGACGGGCGATTTTAGATTTTAGCTTCAATCTAAAATCTAAAATCTAAAATCTAAAATCGATTGGGTGTTAGCTGTGATTTGGGATTATTGGTTCAGGGTAAGATCATTCGGATCTTCTCCCAATTCTCGCAATCTGGCCTCTAGTCGCGAGGCTCGCTGGCGTTCATGTTCCGCTTGTTGTTGAGCGGCTTCGGCTTGTTGTTGAGCGGCTTCCTCTGGCAACAAAACTAAATTGCCAGATTCATCGAAAAAACGCACCCAAGTCGCTGTTTCTCGATCGACAATTCCTTCCCAAGTACCCAACCAAAAACCTAACGTTTCGCACCACAGCCAACCCCGCTCGTTGGCAACTAACGGCTGATAGCGCAGGTTGGCATCTAAACGCCATCCTTGCAAAGAATTCGGCTCGAAAGGATCGAAAACAAAGTAATCAGGAGTTCTAAAAACCTGCTCGTAAATATCCTTTTTTTTGCCTGTATCCTGATTTGCCGTTGACGGCGACAGCAGTTCCACAATGACATCCGGGTAACGTCCGTTTTCTTCCCAAACTACCCAGCCTTGTCGGGAAGTATTGCTGTCAACACCCAACACAGCGAAAAAATCCGGGCCTCGGAAATCCTGATTCCGAATCTGTTTAGCGCTGTAATAAATAAACATATTGCCACCGACAAAAAAATCGTTCCGGTGAGCTAAACCTTGTTCTACGGAACGGATTAAAACGGTCATTGCTATACGGTGGCGGTTGCTTTCCATTTCTGCACCATCATCAAAAATTAAATCAGTCGGCGGTTTATGTTCTTCAAAAAAAAGTTTGGCTTCTCTATCAATTCCCTGTCCTATTGATTCTACTGGTATCATACTATCTCCAGATTTATTTTGAGCGATACTTCTATTCTACAATCTTCATTCGCTGCACTCCCAATCCCGATCGCCCGTTTGGCAGCAAACACCCATTTTCGACGATCGCACCGGTGAAAGGATCGTCTAATAAATTTAAGTGACTGTCCAAATCCAAATAGTCAGCTAGCGGTGAAAGTTGTGCTGCTGCTGTATTTGCGATCGCGCTATCTGAATAGCAGCCGAACATTACTTGCAAATTGCAGGCTTTTGCAGTATGAATCATCCGCATTGCTTCAGTCAATCCGCCTGACTTCATCATTTTGATATTGATGCCGTGGACGCAGTGCGCTAACTTGGGTATATCGGAACTATTAAAGCAACTTTCATCAGCAAAAATTGGCAGGGGCGATTGACGGTACAGTTCTGATAATTCATTGATATCTGCGAGGGGTGAAAGCGGCTGTTCGACATAATTTATCTGGTATTTTTCCAGCCACTGACACATTTCGATCGCGCTGTTTAAACTCCAACCGCCGTTAGCATCTACACTGATTTTAATGTTAGGTGGTGCTTCCTCTAGCACTGCTATTAACATAGCTTTGTCGGCTTCGATTCCTGCGGGATTTCCTAATTTAACTTTAACGGCGCGGTATTTGATGCTTGCTGGATCTGTCGCATCTTTACCAAACCAATCGCGCACTCTTTCTCTTGCACTCCTCGGCGAATTAATGCCGATCGTGACGGAGGTGGGGACGATGCGCGATCGATCTAATCCCCACATTTTCCACAGCGGCAAGCCTGCTTTTTTGCCCACCCAGTCGTGCATTGCCATGTCGATGCCGGCGCGGGCGGCTGAGGGTAAGTTGACCTCTGTTAATACTTGTGCGATTTTTTGGCGATCGAACGGAGTAAACTTTTCTAGCAGCAGTGCAACTTCCTGCAATGCAGCTAGCAGAATTTCGGTAGTTTGGGGCCGAGAACCTGTGGAAAACGGCGAAGCTTCTCCCCAGCCTTCGATGCCTTCGTGTTCTAGCTTTACCCATAAATTGGTACTTTGGGCTGTTGTACCGCGGCTGATGGTAAGGGCAAACCGCTTGCGGACAGTGAAGGTTTCAATTTGAAGGTGCATTGTCAGTGATTGGTAATTTTTTCTAAATTAAAATCCCAGGTGGCGGATTGCGCCGCTCTTGCGATTTGTAACTTTTTACTTTATAGTTTGATTTTGCTCGTTCTAGTTTATCAAAAACTTGATGAAATTCCTTATTTCTGTTTCGCCGAAGAGAGTTGCCTTCTCTCTCAGCATTTGGGTGCTCTTCTTTGCTGTTGCTGGTTGCATCGTACAAGTTCTGCGCTACGGTTTTAACTATAAAGAACGCTGGATTAGTTTGTTTAACTTAGACCAAGAAATAAATTATCCTTCGTGGTACTCGTCATTTACGTTGCTCTTTTGCGCGATTTTGCTAGGTATTATTGCTAGTGCTAAAAAGAAGGACGGCGATCGGTATTTTGGACACTGGAAAGCGCTAGGGTTCATGTTTGTATTTTTTTCTTTAGATGAAATTTTGAGTCTGCACGAAATATTAATTATTAACGACTTGCGAAAGGCACTGCATTTAGGGGGAATTTTTTACTTCATTTGGGTAATTCCGGGGGCGATTTTTGTTGGGGTTACTGCGTTGGCTTATCTGAAGTTTCTCCGGGATCTACCCCGGAAAACAAGGGATTTTTTCTTACTAGCAGGCAGTATATATGTCGGTGGATCACTTGGCATGGAAATGGTTACTGGCTATTATGCAGATGCGGTAACTCAACGAAACTTGATATACGGTTTGATGGTTTGTGTTGAGGAAATTTTGGAAATGGTAGGGGTAATCGTATTCATCTATGCCCTGCTGTCTTACATCGGTTCCCATCTTGAAACTATTGATTTGCGGTTGAAGATAGTGGATAATCCAGAGAGGTAAAACTGACGATCGACCAAGATTATTAACGAAATTTAAATCGCAGACTTTATGGCTATCTACTTCTACACCACTGGCAGCGAATACGGCTTTTTTTCTAACTTTTCATCTCATGGATTCGAGTTAGACGGAGAATATTGGCCAACTACCGAACATTATTTTCAAGCACAAAAGTTTCCCAAAACGGCTCATTGTGACCAAATTCGCCAAGCAAAAACACCGAAAGATGCCGCAAAAATGGGGCGCAATCGCTCTCGTCCCCTCCGCAAAGATTGGGAACAAGTAAAAGATGATATCATGCGAAAAGCCGTACTCCGAAAATTTGAAACTCATGCCGAAATTAGAGAAATTTTACTCGCTACTGGCGATGAGGAAATAGTCGAAAATTCCCCTATTGATTACTATTGGGGTTGCGGTAAAGATGGCAGTGGCAAAAATATGTTGGGCCAGATTTTAATGGAAGTAAGGGAAATATTGCGAAAACGCACGTCAGAGTAAAACAGAACTTAAATTTCCTAAACTAAAGCAGGACTTATTTAATCCTAAGTCCTGCAATGCTCCTCAGCGAGCATTTCCTCAATTTTCTTAAACACTGAACTTAAAAATCGGCATGAGCAACTGTCAAAACTTGTGTCAATCTCGTCGGGCTGTTCTAGTAGAGGGTTTAGCCTCTCCTCAGAGACTGCGAAGCAGGGGAAACGGTAAAAACCCTGCACCACTTTTTTTGTTTTAACAACTACTCTCAACCGGAATTAACTTTTATGGTCGCAAGTACAGCATGGTTAGCCCGTCGCCTCCCGGACACCGTTCCCCTAAGGTTGGCGATTCACAGGTAAAACAGCAAAACACCTGTTCTGGTTAAAGTTTGTTTTTTATTTATGCTGTATCTTTCTATTGTGTACGATTTGTGGAAAGTGTCAGCAGTGCTACAGAATTCTTTACATTTGTGATTTATTTGGATACAATCGCGCCACTCTGTCGCAGTTGCTGTTGAATTTTGTTAAATTCTTTCTGTTCTGCGCTTAGCAAACTATTGTCGATCGGCGATCGCATATCCCACTGCAATTCGGACAATAACAACAAACAGCCCGCCATAATTATTCCTGTGGTTAGATATTGCCAAGGTGCAACAAATGTTAATAGAGGTATGCTAAATAAATGAGTTAGTCCAATCAGGAGAAAAGTGCGCGATCGCAAACCTAATCCCGTCAACAAATAGCCGATCGCGCTCAACCCCAACCACAAATCGCAAAGGTGCAGCAACAAACCTCCCCAACCGGCAAAAATACTGTAATCCGTTAGAACCAAACCAGTTATCATCAAAATCGCCCAAGAGTAAAGAATCCAGCTAACTCGCTCGACTCTTACCCAAAACAAAGTCAAAACGGCCATTGCCGCAGTGCCAACTAAAGTCAAACTTGACCACAGAATCGCCTGAAAGCTCCAACTGATGGGGACAAATTGAGCCGTAAAAAAAATCCCCCCTGTCACCAAACCCCAAAGCAGAAAAGTTTGGTCGATGCGGGTATAAAATCCTGAGAAAAGAGTAATATTTCCAATTTGCCAGCGGAGTTGCAACAGGCCTTCGAGGTCTTGTACGTCGAGATGTTCCTGTTTGCTGCGGATTAGGGGTTCGGAGGCGTTGAAAAAGGTCATCCAGTGTTGGGGAAAGTATGAAGTTTTGTGTATTGTAACAAGTCTTAAGGAATATTTTTCAGATTTTTTCTTGTTCCGAGGCTCGGCCTGGGGACGTAGATGGGGAGGCAGAGCCTCGATTCCAAACAAAGATTTTCGGACGGGCAAGATGCCCATCCCACAAGAGTTTGATTGATTTTGTCTGTCAATCTGAAATATACGTTAAGTTTGACGTACAATGAAAATAACGTATATTTCCTCAAGATAATTAAGGATACAAAATGAAAGCAAATCCAGGCGGAGAAATTGCCCCAGCAGAAGTCATGGGCAGAGACAAGCTCATTTCTGATTTGTGGGGGATTTTAGAACAGCAAAGTTTTATATTGAGTGCCGAGCGGCGGATGGGTAAAACATCAGTAATTAAGAAAATGCGATCGGAAGCTACCGCAGATAAATTGCCGATTTATCGTGACTTAGAAAATGTGCGATCGCCCTTAGAATTTGTCGAGACAGTTTTTAAGGATGTCGAAGAATATTTAAGCCGTTTTAATCGCACTGCCAAGAAAGCTCGCGCATTCGTAACTCAACTGGGAGGAGCAGAATTTAGCGGTTTCAAGTTACCCGAGATTGCCGCAACTGAGTGGAAAGCATTGCTGACTGAAACGATCGCAGATTTGGTAGAAAATCAAGACCGCACAGTCGTACTGTTTTGGGATGAAGTGCCGTATATGCTCGACAACATCGGCGATGAAGCGGCTATGGAATTGCTCGACACTTTGCGATCGATCCGCCAGATGTACCCGGCTGTCAGAATGGTGTATACAGGTTCAATTGGCTTGCATCACGTCCTTGGTGCTCTCAGAAAAGCGGGCTATACAAACGACCCTACTAATGATATGTACGTCCAAGATGTGCCGCCGCTATCCGTTAAAGATGCAACTAATTTAGCTCGCAAATTGCTTGAGGGCGAAAATATTGCTACACCGGATATCCAAGGAACTGCGGTTTTTATAGCCGATGAATTAAGTAATATTCCTTTTTACATCCACCATTTAATTGCTAAACTCAAACTGCGCGGTGGTTCAGGGGACATTCCAGCTATTAAGGAAATCATTGCTGATTGTTTAGATGACCCGCTGAATCCCTGGAAAATGGAATATTATCGGGAGCGAGTTGATAGTTACTACGATGACAAACAGCGTCCTTATGCCCTGAATTTGCTCGATATTTTGGCGGCGGGTGAAGGGTCTTTGTCATTTGATGAGTTGTTTAACGGTATCAAGCAAGAGTCGGAAACTCAAGACAAGGAAATGACGAGGAAAGTTTTAAGGCTTTTGGAGCAGGATTACTATATTTATAAGAAAGATAGCAGATTTCAATTTCGCTATGCGCTGATTAAAAAATACTGGAAATCCTTAAGATGTTGATATTTTTTTTTATCGTTCGCAGTTAAACGTTAAACATTGAGTCCGGCAGCGGTTCAAACCCCTGCCTCAAAGCTTAAGTCTTCGCTATGAGGACTCATACAAAATCCGAGACTACTCGTCTACTCTTTCTACTCGTTACCAGTTACAGACTACTAATGAGCTCTTCAGTCCTCATAGCGAGGACTTTCGCTATGAGCCAGGGAATTAATTCTCTGGCGGACTGGCGGACGAGCCGACTAAATAACCAACAAAATTAATCCATGAAAAACACATTAATCTCTCGATTTACTCCAAGCTTGATGGCACCAGAAACTCTCGAAGCTATCCTGGTACAGCGTCACGCACTGGCCAACTATTTAGTAGATAAAATCCGAGAGAGCGCGCTAACAGCTAACAAGCATTTTCAACTGCTAATCGGGCCGCGCGGCATAGGGAAAACTCACTTAGTTTCTCTGATTTATCACCGCGTTTGTAAGATGGAGGATTTGCAGGATAAATTGCTCATTGCATGGTTGAGGGAAGAAGAATATGGGATAGCATCTTTTTTAGATTTATTAATTGCAATATTGCGCGCCATTGGTAAAAAATATCCGGCAGAATATCGAACCCAGTTACACGATGCTGTCGAAGGGCTTTATGAGTTGTCGTCGGAGGATGCTGAATCTGTGGCGGCACAATTGTTGAGAGATTTTATTGGTCAGCGCGTTTTGCTGTTGATTGTGGAAAATTTGGATGATGTATTTGGCGGGTTGGGCGATATCGGACAAAAGCAGTTTAGGGCTTATATTCAAAATTATTGCTTTTTGACTATTTTGGCAACTTCCCAAAGTTTGTTTGATGGAATTGAATCGCGCGCTCGACCTTTTTACGGCTTTTTTTATCCTCATAATTTAAATGAATTAGACCTCGATGATGCTGTAGCTTTGTTACATCAGATTGCTAGCTTGGAAGGGAAAAGCGAGTTAGCATCTTTTATTCAAAATCCAACTGGAAGAGATCGCATTAAAGTTGTGCATTTCCTTTCTGGTGGCAGTCCCCGCATCTATATGGTTTTCTCGGATTTCCTGGTGAACCGCGAATCTCTAAATAAACTCGTGGAAACATTTATGGCGATGCTAGACGATTTAACGCCGTATTACCAGGATCGGATGAAATATATCTCAAATCAGCAGCGCAAGATTGTTGATTTTTTGGCTGATTTGCGCCGCGCGGCCCCGGTAAAAGAAATTGCCAAACGCTGTTTTATCTCTCACCAAACTGCATCAAGTCAACTGAAAGAGTTGCGGCAAAAGGGTTATGTGAAAAGTGAAGAAATCGGGCGGGAGTCTTGGTACGAATTGCGGGAACCGCTGATGCGTTTTTGTTTGGAAGTTAAGAAGCAGCGCAATGAACCGATTAGATTATTTGTGGATTTTTTGCGGGTTTGGTATACGCGGCAAGAATTGCAGCAGCGATTGGGATTGAGGATGGCGGATGTTGATTTGGCGGAGAAAGAAAGTCATTTTATGTATCGGCAAGGTTTGAAACCGATTCCACCTGATGCTGTGATGGAACGAGAATATTATACGCGGGCGCTTGAGGCTATTGAGAGAAATGAGGAAGACCCGCGTCTGAAGGCTTATTTTGATGAAATTGAAAATTGTATTGAACAGAAAGACTATGTTTCGGCTTTAGAATATGCGGAAAAATTGGTAACAAGTCGCGGCGAGGCAAGGGATTGGGTAGAAAAGGGACGCTGTTTAAATAGCCTGGAACGCTACGATGAAGCATTAGAATGTTTAGAAAAAGCTATTGAAATTGACTCGAATTATGCAAGGGCTTGGGCGAATCGAGGCGATGTACTCGAAAGTCTTAAACGCTATGATGAAGCCTTAGTATCCTACGATAAGGCGCTCGAACTTGACGAGAATGATCCGTGGCATTGGGCTAAGCGAGGTTATCTACTCAACAACCTCAAACACTATGAAGAAGCCTTAGAATCCTTTGATCGGGCGATCGAACTTGACGACAATGATCCGTGGGATTGGGCTAGCAGAGGCGGTGTACTCAACAACCTCAAACGCTATGAAGAAGCTTTAGAATCTTACGATAGGGCGCTCGAACTAGATGCTAATTATCAGTGGGCTTGGCGTATGCGAGGTGATGTACTCAACAACCTCGAACGCTATGAAGAAGCCTTAGAATCTTACGATCGGGTGATCGAACTTGACCCCAATGATAAGTTAGCTTGGGTGAGCCGAGGTTTTTTCCTCAACAACCTCGAACGCTATGAAGAAGCTTTAGAATCTTACGATCGCGCGCTCGAACTAGATGTCAATAATCAGTGGGCTTGCGTTTTACGAGGCAATGTACTCAGCAACCTCAAACGCTATGATGAAGCCTTAGTATCTTATGATCTGGCGCTCGAACTAGATGCCAATTATCAGTCGGCTTGGACACTTCGAGGCTATGTACTCAGCAACCTCGAACGCTATGAAGAAGCCTTAGCATCTTACGATCGGGCGATCGAACTAGATGCCAATCTTCAGTTTGCTTGGACACTTCGAGGCGATGTACTCAACAACCTCAAACGCTATGAAGAAGCTTTAGCATATTGCGATAAAGCGATCGAACTTGGTGAGCAATCTTCATATGTCTTCTTCAACCGCGCCATTGCTATTCTCGGATTAAATCGTTGGGATGAAGGTATCGCCGCCTTATACGACGCATTCCAACGCCTAGAACCAGGCGAGGAAGCTGATGCAGATGATGCCGAGTTAATTACCAGCAACCTGTTCGCAAACATGCACGATGCAGCGATAGGGAAAAATCGCATTACCAGCCTAATTGCAGTTTACGAAAAACACGAATCTCTCTCAATCTTAGGAAAGGGAATTGTGCAAAACATTCCCGCGCTAATGTCAGAAATGGTAAGCGACAAAGCCGCACGCACTTGGTTAGAATTGTGGCAAGAACTAACCAGCAAATACGAAGAATTCCAAATTCCCATGCGCCTGCTGAATGCGGCAGTCCGCTATAAGGAAACAAAGGGCGACAGACGACTTTTGCTAGAACTTCCCATAGAAGAACGCAATTTATTAGAATTCTTGGTGTTCACAGAATTCTTGGTATTAACAAAACCCGAATAAGTAAAACAGGACTTACGCACTCCGACAAAGAAACCGGGTTTTTTACCTAATCTTCGAGTAGGAACGAAGTAATTTCCTAAAAAAACCCGGTTTCTGGACCCCCTGCGTAAGTCCTATAAAATATGTATAAAATAGAAATTGATGATACTAGCAAAGGACTCATCCCCATGACCGTAACAATTCCCACTAAAACCTCAGCAGAAATCATCTACCCCGACAGCGACGGCAAACCCATGTCAGACAATACCAAACAGTTTGAACTAATTGTCACCATTCAAGGCGGAATAGATGCCTTATACAAAGACAATGAAAATGTCTTTGTAGCAGGTGATTTGCTGTGGTATCCCGTGGAAGGAGATAACAAAACTCGCCAAGCACCTGATACGATGGTAGTGTTTGGCAGACCGAAAGGTTACAGAGGTTCCTACCAACAGTGGCTTGAAGATAATATCGCCCCGCAAGTTGTCTTTGAAATAATCTCCCCCGGCAATCGACTGGGAGAAATGTTTAAGCTGTTTAAGTTCTATGAAAATTATGGAGTAGAAGAATATTATGTCTACGATCCAGAGGATAATGAGTTAATAGGTTGGGTGCGAAGTGACGGACAACTCAACTATATTGAATCAATGGAGGGTTGGGTAAGTCCGCGTTTGCAGACACGTTTTGAAACTGCATCGGGAGACTTGGAAATTTATCGTCCTGACGGACTAAAGTTTTTGTCTTATGTGGAGTTATCAAGACAAATGGAACAAGCGCAGCAACAAATGGAACAAGAACGCCAACAAATGGAACAAGAACGACAGGAGAAAGAGTTAGTACAGCAAAAAGCAGATCGCCTTTCAGAAAAACTCCGAGAAATGGGCATAAATCCAGAGGACATTTGAGATTATAATAGTCCTCGAATCACGGGCGATCGGAAAATGGGTTTTTCACCAAATCTGCGGGCTGTAACGCATCTTATCGTAAAAAACCCGGTTTCTAGACCCCCATATCTTAATTATGCAAAATCCCCGCCAAATAGCTTTTCTCGCACTCCGCGAAGTTCACCGCCGCGGTGCATTCGCAGATGCCGCACTCGATCGCACTTTCCGCAATTCTCAACTCAACGACCTCGATCGGCGTTTAGTGACAGAATTAGTTTACGGTAGCGTCAGGAGAATGCGATCGATCGACTTAATCATCGACAAACTAGCAACAAAGAAATCCTCCCAACAACCGCCAGAACTCCGCACCATCCTACATTTAGGCTTATATCAACTCGAATATCTCAACCATATTCCCCCCTCCGCCGCCGTCAACACCACCGTTCAACTAGCAAAAGAAAACGGATTTTCAGGACTCAGCAGTTTTGTCAACGGTTTGTTGCGACAATACATTCGTTTAACAGATAGTGACTTAAACCCATTAAAAGTTACTAATTATAAATCAACCGTCGAACGCCTAGGAATTCTGCACAGCTTCCCCGAATGGCTGGTAAAGTTGTGGATCGAACAAATAGGCGAAACCGAAACCGAACAACTCTGTGAATGGTTCAACCAATCCCCCACAATTGACCTGAGAATCAATCCCTTAAAAAGCTCGATCGCCCAAATCGAAACCGCCTTCAAATCCCAAAACATCAGCGTTAGCAGAATCCCACACTTGCCACAAGCATTAAGACTAAATGGCAGCATCGGCGCAATTCAAAACCTCCCCGGATACAGCGAAGGTTGGTGGACAATCCAAGACAGCAGTGCTCAATTAGTCACCCATTTACTAGGGCCCCAGCCAGGGGAAACTATTATCGACGCCTGTGCCGCGCCAGGGGGAAAAACCACCCACAGCGCCGAATTAATGCAGGATGAAGGCACTATTTATGCCTGCGATAAAACCGCCAGCAGACTCAAAAAACTTAAAGAAAATGCAGACAGACTCCAGATGAAATCCATTAAAATTCATACCGGAGACAGCCGCCATTTCCCTGAGTTTGTTAACCTCGCAGACAGAGTTTTACTAGACGCCCCTTGTTCCGGCCTCGGAACCCTCCACCGCCGCGCTGACGCCCGCTGGCGCCACACGCCCGAAAACATTCAACAACAATCTCAACTGCAATCGGAATTATTAGCAAATGCAGCGACATTTGTCAAGTCAGGCGGCGTATTAGTTTATGCAACTTGCACAATTCATCCCTTGGAAAATGAAACAGTTATTCGATCGTTCTTAGACAGCAATCCTCACTGGCAAATAGAACCGCCAACAATTGATTTACCCGTACAGCCATCACCCGAAGGATGGGTGAAAGTGTGGCCGCACAGAGATCACATGGATGGCTTTTTTATGGTAAGGCTAAAGCAATTGAAAAAGGAGTAAAGCCCTTACTCCAAACCGATAGTTTAATATCCCGGTTCTTGATAAGCAGGCTCTTGATAAGCCGGTTCTTGATAAGCAGGCTCTTGATAAGCCGGTTCTTGATAAGCCGGTTCTTGCCACTCGCGATACCGGGGTTGAGGATTGGGATTGTAAGGTACGATCGCACCATCCTCATTCACAATCATCCCCCGAATAATCTTATGAGGCTGCACCGGTTTTGCCTTAATACTGCCTTTGCGGCCCTCCAACTCCGGCAACTTCGGAAACTTCTCTACCGGCATTCCCTTAACAATTTGACTCATAAAATCGCGCCAATTGTAAGCCGCCGTACCGCTAGTTCCCCAGGTGGGATAATTATCATCATTCCCTAGCCAAATCCCAGTCACAACCTGTGGAATGTAACCAATAAACCACAAATCCCTAACATTTTCCGAAGTACCGGTTTTGCCCGCTACAGCGCGATCGTTTAAAGCCGCAGGCCCCCCCGTACCGTCTTGCACCACACCTTCCAACATCCAAGTAGTAATCGCAGCACTATCCTTATCCAAAACCCGCTTCGGTTTAAAATTAGCCTGATAAATCACATCTCCCCGCTGATTAATCACCCGCTTAATTCCGTGGGCTTCAATAAAATTCCCTTGCGCGGCTAAAGTACCGTAAGCATTGGTTAACTCCAGCAAATTCACTTCCGAAGAACCCAAAGCCAGGGAATAAATCGGACTCAATTTCGACTTTATTCCCATATCGTTGGCTACTTTGATCGCCGGTTCAAACCCCACATCCATCAACACCTTCACAGCTACGACATTCACCGAACTCGTCAAAGCATCAGAGATCGATCGCCAACCGCTAAATTTTTTGCCATAATTATTCGGTTGATAGCCGTCGATAATAATTGGTTCGTCTTCGTAACTGTCATAGGGAGAAAAACCCGCCGCCATCGCCGCGGCATAAACCAACCCTTTAAACGTCGATCCGGGCTGCCGCAAAGCCTGCGTAGCGCGATTAAATTCACTTTCCTTAAAATTTCCCCCTCCTACGAGCGCCTTAACTTCCCCAGTCTTAGTGTCCATAGAAACTAAAGCGGCCTGTTCAAAACCCTGACGGCGGCCATCAACTTCGATCGCATCTTTAACCACCTTTTCCGCTATTTTCTGCCACTTCAAATCCACCGTCGTCTCAACAGTCAAACCGCCAGCTTCCAAAGCATCCTGAGAAACATAGCGCGGCAATTCCTTCCGAATGTAACTAGCAAAATAAGGTGCGACTACTTTAAATCGCTTCGGCGGACTTGGTTTAACTGCGATAGGTTCCGCCATCGCCTCCTTCGCCTGAACCTCTGTAATTACCTTCGCTTCCTGCATTTGTTGCAGCACAAGATTGCGGCGTTGCTTCGCAATATCAGGATTAACTAAAGGCGAATATTCGCTCGGTGCCGGCGGCAAACCCGCCAAAGTTGCCATCTCTGCCAAAGTTAATTTATCGACTGTTTTGCTAAAGAAAACCAAAGCTGCATCTGCCACTCCGTAGGCATCCGAACCCAAATAAACCAGATTTAAATATCTTTCTAAAACTTGGTCTTTACTCAACTCCCGCTCTATTTTCTGAGCTAAAAGAGCTTCCCGAACCTTCCGCCTAATACTTCTTTCCTGATTAAGAAAAACAACGCGAGCCAATTGTTGCGTAATTGTACTGCCGCCCTGCACTAAATCTCTCGCTATCAAATTAGAAACAATCGATCGCACAATACCTTGATAATCCACCCCGCGATGTTGATAAAAACGGCGGTCTTCTATGGCAATAAAAGCTTTAACCAACAGTTCGGGAATTTCTTGAAGTTTCAGTTTATCTCTAGTTGCAGGCCCCGACTGCAACAAAATCGTATTATCTGCCGCCTTAATTGTCAGTGTCCCGTCGCGGTTAAAGGCGGACAAATCGTTAACATCTGGCAAACCTTTGTCTAAGGTGTACAAAATCCATAAACCGTAGATTAAAGCGCCCCCGCCTATACTGGCAACACCTAAACTTATCCAAAATCTAGGACGGCGGGGGATACGTTTTTTAGTATTTTCCTGCGGTGCGCTATTTTCCTGTAGTGCCGTATTTATCTGCAGTTGGGTGTTCTGCGATTCGCTATTTTCCGGCAATTCGCTACTATCCGATTTTTGGGGTGATTTAGTTCCCAGCAAACTTAATCCCGGCCGCAACAATTCTTTTCCCTTGGTTTGCAAGCTGGTAACTTGAGGTTCAATTTCCAACCAAGCAATTAAGCGCTTCAATCCTTGCCAATTGCGATTGACTATTGGATATCGAGCGTATTCTGGCTCTAAATATTCTGACTCTAAATACTCTGACTCTAAATATTCTGACTCTAAATATTCTGATTCTTCTAGAGGTGCAGCATCTTCTGATACCACATACTCGGAGCGCTCATCCCTTGTCCGTGTAGAAAATTCCGCCTCGGATTCCGGCGAGTTGAGCTTATTGCCCTTCGCAGCCTTGGGCGGTTCTCGATCGGAATTACCGCTTATTGCGTTAGTGACTTTGCTCAATGTATCTTTGATATTTGAGAAAAATTCTGCCACGTTCAGACCTTCAAACCTCATCAAGTCCGATTAAAAATTAAAAATTAAAAAAGCTAGCCTTTTTAAATTCTTAATTTTTAATTCGACATTTTTTCTTGAATAACACGCTGCCTTGAATTAGATTTTTTGAATTCAAAACTTTTGAATTCAAAACTCAAAATTCAAAACTTTTCTTAACGCTGCAGAACTTGGTATTTTTTTGAGAAGTGAATTATATTTTTTGAATTCAAAATTTTTTAACTCAAACCTCAAAACTCTGCTTAACTCGCATGACCCAGTGCCAAGGCTGCTACCAGCATACCCAAAACCAGGAAAGGCTGAGCACTTGCCTGATATTTAACATCATTTTCCAGGGGATTACGCAAAAAGTACATATCCTGAAAAGTAATTTGGGGAATTATCAGCAGCAGCAGAATGACAGCGTAAAGGTTTTGGTGGATGCTGATCAGGTAGCCTGCAATCCCAGCTTGAAAGATGTCGATCATCAACACGCAAATCCAAGCTGCAGTGCTGATGCCAAACATCACTGGTAAAGATTTTAACCCTAATTGCCGATCGCCCTCAACACTTTTGAAATCATTGACGATCGCAATCCCCAGCCCTGCCAAACTATAAAACAGCGTCAAGATCATAATGGTGGGATCTAGTGTACCAAACAAAGCTTGACCCGCCCACCAAGGCAGGGCAATGTAGCTAGCACCTAGGGCATAATTTCCCAACCAGCCATTCTGCTTGAGTTTCAGCGGGGGTGCAGAGTAGATATAAGCTAGAAACGCGCCGCCGAGAGTCAAAACAGTCATGATCGGGAATTCATGACCCGCCCACAAGTCTAGAGCATAAGCCACCCCAATCCCAGCGGCTAATAATACCAAAATTTGTGTTACTACTTGGGGAATCGAGATAATCCCGGAGGGAATCGGACGGTAGGGCTCGTTAATGGCGTCGATTTCGCGATCGTAAAAATCGTTCAAAGTTTGAGTGTACCCGGTCAGCAACGGCCCTGACATCAACATACAAGCTGCTGCGATCGAGAAATTCTCTAGATTCCAAACATAGTTTCCAGAAGAGGCCGCCCCGCACACCACGCCCCAAATCAGGGGAATCCAGGTAATCGGTTTCATCAATTGCAAGCGAATCTTCCAGATGGAAGTTTCCCCGCTAGCGGCCCCTTTCATGCCCAACAGTTGCCGAGTTTTGGAACTGCGGTTTTCGGTAGCTGCACTTTCCGGTGCAGCTTCTGGGGAGATTTGGGATGGAGGAGAGTCAGACATAATTTGATGTTAGCGGTACTGCTACTATTGTGTCGTTTTGCATTTCAATAATAATTCAGATAGCTTACCACTGATATTTAAGGCAGATTCTGGAAAACTTACCCTGGTTTGGAGTTGATGCTAGGGAAAAGTACGAGTTTCACAATATATTCTGATATCATTATTTTGTGTAAATGTCAAGATGATAAATACTTTTTTTTGAGAATTTCGCGCTTGCCCGCCTGGTGGGGGAGATTTTTGCCAGCAGGTGCATTTAATGTCAATTACCAGGAGGCGATCGAGTTTTTTGCCATACTACCCTTGAATCATCTCATCTGCCAGAAAATCTGGCAAAAATTCAGAATCTAGAACCTCAACAGCACTGTAGATACATAATTTCGGAAACGTCTCTACAAGCAATCCAGTTTCAGCACTTGCTTGTTCTGCTGCATCCGCATAGCATTGGGCCAGTACCTCTTCAAGATATGGTTTGAGACTGGGGGAATCTTTGAGAGCTTGGCGAATGCGTCTGCGATGTTCGACAATGCTGCCTTTCCAACTACCGCTTCTTTGATCCGGTTGAAATTGCCACTTGAGCAAGTGCAGGAGAATTACCACCAGATTACTTTCTAAACTCCGGCGTTCACTTCGCCCCATCTCTTCTATTTCTGCAATTAGATTTTCCCAGTCGATGTTTGAATAGTCGCGAACCCGCAACTTTTCCACAGTGGTTTCAATCCATCTCAGGTAATCTGTATCATACAATTTTTGTCGTTCTACTTCTAATTTTGTTGTCATAATACTTTTTAGTTGGGCGGGGGCGGGTTTACGAGATGATTGGTTTTAGGCAATTATTGTTGGTCAAACCCGCCCCTACAAGGTTCGGTCGCATATTATTGTTTTTTTTGCTTTGGACTTACTTAACAACTGTAAATTAACAAATATGGCGATAGGAATCAAAAGGCAGTCCCGTCCGCCGCTTGACTTCGACAACTGATTTGTAAGCGCCTTTTCTCTGCCTTTCTCTAACTATTTTTTCCGCAACATATCGATCTAAACCGCTGGCGATTAACTCTTCCGGCGAAAGAATATTTAACCGTTTCCAAGTAAACTGAGATTCTTTTTGATAATTGTAGCTGAAGCAAATCATCGGGGCGATGCGTCTGACGTGACTTTCGGGAACTCCGGCTATTTCTGATAACTCTTCGGCGTGGGTGAAAATGTAGCCTTCGTTTTGCAAAGATTCAATATCGTTGGCGTAGACGATCGGCAAACCCAAGATTCTGACCATATCGTCTTTGGTACACTCATTAATATCTATTTTGCCGCGCACGTTTGCCAGTTCTTCGGCATTCGTCGCACTTGCAGGAACCAGTAAACCTCTGGGTGCGGTTTTGATGAGATAGCGCTTTTTCAAACTAAAAGCAGTAACAATTTGAGCAATCCACACGATCGTACCCAAATTAGCTGAAGAAGATACCGCTAGTGCTGCTAAAGTAATGCCAACACCCCATCCCATCCAACTACGAATATTTGACTTTTGGCCTGCATAGGTGATCGCCAATCCGCCGAAGTAGGGAATAAAAGAATACCACACCCAGTTTGGAGTTTGACGCAGCCAGTATAAATCTTGAGACACTTTAATTTTCTCCTTAAATAGCGGTGCTCTCACACTTACTTATTTCACTCCCACTTTTTTAATAGTGGGCTTCCTTCTTCCTTCTTCCGACGGACATCAGACTGACAGCCATTACATCCATTACATAATCCGTTGCCGAACTTCCTTATTCCTTCTTCCTTCTTCCTTCTGCGTTCTTAATTACAATTCTCGCAGCAATTTTTGGCGTTTTTCTTCATATTCTTCGGCGGTAATTGCGCCCATATCGTAAAGTTTTTTTAATTCGCCGATCGCCCCGGTTACATCTTTTGCCGCTCTGAGGGCATACCCCGACGGCAACGTGCCGCCATTGTACTGAACCTGAAAAGCTTGTTCCGACATCAGCAGCAGGCCGATAAAATCGAAAAATGCGATCACTGACGGAATTAATGTCCAAGAAAATAGCAAGTATAATACCCCTGCTAAGTTATTGCCCAAATAAAATTTGTGAACTCCGAAACCTCCTACAAAGAAAGCTAACGCAACTGCTACGGTTTTATCTTTTACCATTTTTACTTCCCCAGTTTTTTATTTTAACTTCCACGATCGACTTTGAATGCGCGACCTTGAAGGATCGAGCTAAGTAATTTTACTAATTTTTACTCATTTATTTGGGTTTTTGCGAAACTTAGACATCGCAAAATACAGCAGAACTATACCGACTTGAGCCTGTAGAATCACCAAGTAGCCTCTCAAGAAATAATTGAGTTCGCTGCCTGAATTGAGAGAAAATATTAAAATGCCCAAGGCTGCGTAGGGTGCGAAACGCATCCAACTCGGCGTTCCCTCTAAGTTGCGGCTGTTCAAATTGCTCATGGGTTTAAGCCTCATCCTAAATTAAAATTTAGCTATAAATTAGCCGGATTGTCAACTTCCGTTTGGTGCGATCGCCCGCGCCAGTCTCTCAATCATCAGCCGACAAGATATTACTTCCATCTTAAACCCTGTTTTTCCGCTAAAGTAAGGAACCGGGGCGGGTCTATCTGGATCTGTGGCTAATATTACAGATTAATGTGAACCCGCCCCTATGGGAGTTCCGGTTATTGTACCGGCCTAGATATCAGGGGCGCAGCGAACAGCCTACTGCTGTTTTTGGCAAGAGTCGATCGCCCGCACGAAAACTGTCAAAAAAACTCGGTTAATTCACAATTATTAACAACCGCCCCAATTAACTCGCGCCACCGCCCAAAAGAAACAGACTCAAGAGAGTACCGCTGTTCCAAAGACTGTGGAGAAGCATAGGAGCAAGTAGATTGCGCGATCGCGTGTACACAAACCCCAAAACCGCACCCAAAGTCGCCAAAGGCAGAATCTCAGAGACACTCAAGTGAGCCACCGCAAACAAGAAAGCAGAAGCTGCGATCGCCCCCCAAACAGGCAAATAGCGAGTCAGAGAAGGCAGTAGAAAGCCCCGAAACACAATTTCCTCAAAAACCGGAGCCGCGATCGCAGCAGTGCCGAAAAACACCGCCAAAGCCACGTTGTCCCTACCTTCGAGAACGATCGGCAAAATCGGATTACTGCCACCTTGTCCCTGCCACAATTGCTGATTGATCAGCGACACCAAAACTACCAAAGGCAAAGCAACAAAATAGCCGCCAAATCCCCACAAAAACCAATTTCCCCGCCAATTAATCCGAAACCAACCATCAGGCAAAGGCAAAAAAGACTTCACCGAAAAATACAGTACCGAAAGCCCCCCAGCCGACAGCAACAAATAAGTAGCAAAGATATAAAAAGCCTTGTCGCGCGGGTCAAAAGTAGCAGGATTGAGTTTTAAAACAGCCAGAGAAACAGGCAGCAACAAATAGGGAATCAAGATTTGGCCTACAAAGAAAAAGCCGACCACAAGTACCTGCCAAACAATCTCACCGTCCCAAGGCACATCCCAAGTCAAGCTCGCATTTCGCGCCAACAGCGGGCCGGAACCTGCTGTATCTAACTGCTTCCGCTGCAACAACCACTGCACGGTCAAACCAACCAGCAAAACCGTACCAATACAAAGTGCGATCGCCGGAACGCCAACTATAATTGCCAACTTTTCTACAGCTTGCTCTGCCGTTGCTTGCTCTGCAGCTTGTAGCGCCGACAGCTCTTTAGAACGTTCTTGCAGCTTGTAAAGTTGAGCGAGAGCGCGATAGCGAAACCAGCCATCCAAAGACTTTTGAATGCGCGGCTCGGCATCCGGCAGCAGTTGAGCCGGATTGCTCCAAATTCCCGTTAAAACTTGAGCAGTTTCCACCGAAGAATCATCATCACTTTTAGTTTTGTAGCGCTCAACTAAATTTTTCCAACTTTGGAGAGCCGTCTCAGTTTTGCCACTGCTTGCCTGCAAAATTCCCAATCGCAAGTCAAGTTCGTTTAGCAGCACTGACTGTTGCTTTATCGACTCGGACGCCGCCTTATTTTGAACCAAATTCAGAGTATTATCCTCAGACTGAGAGGCAATGGCAGACTGAATTTCTTTAACTTGTGCTTGAGTTGTTTCGAGAGTTTTGCGAGTCGAGTCTCGCGCTTCTTGATATTGCGTCAAAGCCGTATTTAAAGGATCTGCACCGACAATATTGTTGCGCGCCGAACTTAAATTAGCACTCTGATTATTTTCTCCTTGCCACTCCGAGGCGTGCAGCAGTAAATTTGTCTGGTAGAGTTCCAGCCGACTTTGAATTTGCGGCTGATTCCAACTAGCAAGTAAAGATAAACCGACCAGGGCGATCGCGATCGCCGTTAAAATACCTAAAATAACCCGCTTCAGTGTCATTCCTCGTTTTCCGTCCCGCGCGAATCCGTGGCTAAATCTTTTCCGTCTTTAATCATAGGTCGTTGCAGACGAGAGTATCCCGACAACTGGTAAAATTTCACTGGCTCATCTTTTTGACTCGCCTCAACAAGACTTACGCCACAAATCCTCGCTCCGCCATGTATGCGTAAGGTGCGTACCATTGGTGTTAACTTAACGTCAAACCCAGTTATAGACTGATGTTGGACTATTAAGACCAGATCCCCCCTAGCCCCCCTTCATAAGGGGGGGACAGGAGTCTTCTCAAAGTCCCCCTTCTTAAGGGGGATTTAGGGGGATCTAGACTTTGCCTAAAAGCGACATTTATTAGGGGTTTCAGGCTTAAGTTGACACCAATGGGTGCACCGCGCACCCGAAGCGCGGTAACAGGCTAAATCTAAAATCTAAAATCTAAAATCTAAAATCGAATGACTCGCATTATCTTAGTCCGTCACGGCAAAAGCACATACAATCAAGAACGCCGCATCCAAGGCCGCCTCGATAAATCAATTTTGACAGAAGCAGGCCGCAGCGCCGCCCTGCAAGTAGGCGACACACTCAGCAGTATCGCCTTTGATGCCGCCTATACCAGTCCCCTGCAACGAGCCAAAGAAACAGCGGAAATCATCCTGTCGCGCTTGACAAATCCGCCACAACTCCAGCCAACTGATAATTTGATGGAAATCGATTTGCCTCTGTGGGAAGGAATGTTGCGCCAAGATGCTATAGACAAATTCCCCGAAGCATATCAGCAGTGGCAAAAACAGCCAGACAAATTTTCCATGAAACTGCTATCTGCTGACGGAGAAATCGAACACTTTCCCGTATTGGCAATTTTTGCTAACGCACGTCATTTTTGGCAAGAACTTTTATCGCGTCACCAGGACGGCACAATTCTAGTAGTAGGTCACAACGGAATAAACCGCGCTCTCATCGCCACAGCCTCAGAAATTACCCCGGATTACTATCAATCAATTCAACAGTCAAATTGCGGAATTAGCGTCATTAATTTTGGAACTTCCCCTGTTACCAACGACGCACTTGGAGAGCAAAAAAAGAAAGTTGCAGTTCAATTAGAGTCAGTGAATTTAACTTCCCATACCGGGGAAATTTTTCCCAAACCGAGGGACGGACACCAAGGCCCGCGCTTGTTACTGGTGCGTCACGGCGAAACCGACTGGAATAAAGCAGGTAAATTTCAGGGGCAAATAGACGTACCTCTCAACGATAACGGCCGCGAACAATCCCGGCGGGCAGCAGAATTTCTCAAGGATGTAAAATTAGATTTTGCGATTAGCAGTTCGATGCTGCGCCCGAAAGAAACTGCGGAAATTATTCTCCAACATCACGGCGGTTTGCAACTAGAACTCCGCGACGACTTGAGAGAAATCAGCCACGGACTTTGGGAAGGAAAGTTTGAATCAGAAATCGAACAATCCTATCCGGGTTTGCTAGAAGAATGGAAAACATCTCCTGAAAAAGTTCAAATGCCCGAAGGAGAGAATTTGCAGCAAGTTTGGCAGAGAGCGATCGCATCTTGGCGAGAAATTGTACATTCTGTTTCTGGTACTGGAATTGTCGTTGCTCACGATGCCATTAACAAAGCTATTCTCTGCCATCTATTCGGTTTGGAACCCGAACATTTCTGGAAATTCAAACAAGGAAACGGAGCCGTTAGCGTGATTGATTATCCCCACGGCCCCGATGGTTTGCCGGTATTACAAGCGATGAATGTCACAACTCATTTGAGCGGCGGCGTTTTTGACAAAACAGCAGCCGGAGCACTCTAATTAGTAAAGTGCTGAGCGCGAACCCGTAGACGTATTACCGGTCTGCTGTTTGACGATTAGGCCTTCGATCCCCCCTAGCCCCCCTTAAGAAGGGGGGGACAGGAGCCTTCTTAAAGTCAACCCCTACTCCCCTTTTTAAGGGGGATTTAGGGGGAGCGAGACTCGTGTCAAAGCGAAATTTATCAAAGCTTTTAGGCTTAAGTTAACACCAATGTCCACCGCTACCCTTCGCCCGCCTGAAAAATGTTTGAATTTTGATAACAACCGCGCCCGACGCTTAGGAAGTTCTTAATTCCTGAAACTAATGCGGTGGATTGCTTCTTCCTTCGTGTCTTCGCGGTTCCATCTTCCACCCATCCGTTACATCCGTTACAGAATCCGTTGCCGAACTTCTTTCTTCTATATATTTGAATCTTAAGTTATGAGCCGCGAACTGCTACAAAATGTACGAGTGCTAGATCCAGTTTCAGGGAGCGATCGCATCGCTGATATTCTAATTACCGAAGGTAATATCAAAGCAGTTGAGGAAAAAATTGCTGAGTTTCCCGCTGACACCCAAGTGCGGGATTGCCAGGGACTGATTTTGGGGCCGGGGTTAACTGATATGTACAGTCACAGCGGAGAACCGGGTTTTGAGGATCGAGAAACGCTGGAATCTTTGATGCAGGCTGCGGCGGCTGGGGGTTTTACGCGAGTGGCGATTTTGCCGGATACCTCGCCACCTGTTGACAATTTGGCCGGTTTAGCATTGTTGCAGCAACATATCCGCAATTTGTCGCCCGGGCTGCCCCGCTTGTATTTTTGGGGAGCGCTGACAGCGGGCGTTAAAGGGCAGCAGATGGCCGAGTTGGGCGAGCTGGCCTCCTGTGCAGTGGTGGGTTTTGCGGACGGTTTGCCGCTGTCTAATCCGGCTCTGGTGAGGCGTTTGCTTGAGTATATCCAGCCTTTGGGCAAGTCTGTGGCTTTGTGGCCGTGCGATCGAACTTTGGCAGGAAAGGCCGCGGCGCGGGAGGGTGCGGTGTCGGTGCGGTTGGGTTTACCAGGAATTCCGGCGAGTGCGGAAACTTCGGCTTTGGCGGCCATCCTGGAGTTGGTGGCATCTGCGGGCACAGGAGTGCACATTATGCGCGTTTCTACGGCGCGCAGTGTGGAATTGATTCGAGATGCGAAGGCGCGGGGTTTGCCGGTGACTGCGAGTGTGACTTGGATGCACTTGCTGTTGAATGTCGGGGCAATTTCAGGAAACTCTCAAGATTCCGGCGGGAAAAATGCTCTGACTGCTTCGTTGCCCTACGATCCGAATTTACACCTAGAACCGCCGCTGGGCAATCTCAGCGACCAATTAGCGTTGATTCAAGCTGTGAAAGATGGCGTAATTGATGCGATCGCGATCGACCACAACCCGCATACTTATGAGGAGAAAACTGTGGCTTTTGCTGATAGTCCGCCCGGGGCGATCGGCTTGGAATTAGCTTTGCCTTTACTGTGGCACGGACTGGTAGAAACTGGCGAATTTTCAGCTTTGCAACTGTGGCGAGTGTTGAGCGCAGGCCCTGTGGTTTGTCTCGGACAAACCCCCGCCACGGTTGCACCAGGAGTCTCTGCTGAGCTGATTTTGTTCGACCCGGAAATAAGTTGGACTGTTGACGGGTCAAGTCTGAAGTCGCGATCGGCAAATACGCCTTGGTTGGGACAAAAAATAGCAGGAAAAGTTGTACAAACCTGGATTTATTGACCCTTGGGATTGAAATTCATCTGTTGTAGAACACGCATCTTGCCTGTTTCTCAAAGTAGAACACGCATCTTGCCTGTTTCTCAAAGTAGAACAGGCATCTTGCCTGTTTCTCAAAGTAGAACAGGCATCTTGCCTGTTTCTCAAAGTAGAACAGGCATCTTGCCTGTTTCTCAAAGTAGAACAAAAGTAGAACAGGCATCTTGCCTGTTTCTCAAAGTAGAACAAAAGTAGAACAGGCATCTTGCCTGTTTCTGGGAATGCTGAATGAGGTGACTCAGAAAAGAAGATAAATACATGATTGCTGCTTTTGATTCGTGGAAGTCCCCACCGCAAAACCTGATATTGGAGCGGGGCGAAATTCATGTTTGGCGCGTGTCTCTGGCTCAAACCGAATCTTGCTTGCAGAGTTTACAACAGACTCTCTCTACCGACGAGCGGACAAAAGCCGAGGGTTTTCACTTTCCCAAAGTTCGATCGCAATTTATTGTGAGTCGTGGCGCACTCAGAGCGATTCTGAGTCGCTATCTGAACATAAATTCTCACATTTTGCGCTTTGATTACAATCCCTACGGCAAACCCTCTCTCATCGCCACCCAAGGTGGAAATACCCTGCGTTTCAATTTGTCTCACTCAGGGAACATGGCACTAATTGCGATTACCAAAAATCGAGATATTGGTGTCGATATTGAAAGCATAAATCCCAACTTTCCTTGCCTGGAAATTGCAGAAAAGTTTTTTTCACCATTAGAAAATTCTGTGTTGCGTTCGCTCCCAGAACATCTCCAAGCCACAGCGTTTTTCACCTGCTGGACTCGCAAAGAAGCCTATATCAAAGCAGTCGGCAAAGGACTTTCTATTCCCCTGAATCAGTTTGATGTCAGCCTCGCACCAGGAGAACCTGCAGCGCTGTTAAATGTTGAAGAAAACCCCGAAGAAGCATCGAGATGGTCTTTAATTGAATTAATTCCCAGTTCCGATATGGTGGCGGCTGTTGCGGTTGCAGGAGATTGCTGGAAACTTCATTGTTGGGAGTGGACAAGGGAGTTTTGATTTATAGTGAGATGTTGCACCATTCTCAATAAGCTTTTTATGAACAGGCTGTCCGGCCTGTTCCACAAGAAAATTCACTCTTTGTGGAACAGGCCGGACAGCCTGTTAAGCGAGAATGGTGCAAGATGTGAGTTTATACCTATCGCCCAGGGTAAAAGATAACGGCAACGGTCGCTACAATCGGTCTACTGGTTGAGCCTTCAAGCTCTTGCCTTGCGAACCCTACATAGACCAATAAGGACACAACATTGTTGTGTCCCTACGTTTGTTTATTCGACTGCAACTTCCCACCCTACAACTGATTTAAAAATTCAACCAAATCGATAGCCAAACCCGCGTACCGTAATGATATATTCCGGTTGGCCCGGATCGATTTCCAACTTTTCGCGCAGCCAGCGGATGTGCACGTCAACTGTTTTGCTGTCTCCGATAAAATCTTGACCCCAAATTTTTTCCAGCAACTGATCTCGAGACCAAACTCGCCGGGGATAACTCATAAATAGTTCTAGTAAGCGAAACTGTTTAGGAGAAAATTTCACTTCCAGACCACGAACCAACACGCGGCACTCTTCAGGATACAGAGTTATGCTCTTATATTGCAGCGTCCTCGGTTCGGGTAACCTACTGAGGCGCTGGCGTCGCATCAGCGCCCGACAGCGAGCGATAAACTCCCGCATTCCAAAAGGCTTGGTCAGATAATCATCCGATCCGGCTTCTAGGTAAAAAGCGCAATTGTTGGCACTTCCTCTAGCACCGATAATCAAAATAGGGACGGGATTTCCTTGATGTCGTAACATTCGACACAGATCCAAACCGTTAATTGAATCCATAATTAACAGGTTGAAGGCAAATTCACCGTGGTATGACGAAGAAGCCTGTACAGAAGGCAGAGCGTTGCGCCCGTCGCTAGTAACCACCACCTCGTAGCCCTGTTCTTTAAGGGCTAAAGCTAGCATTTCCCGCAACAGATCTTCACCTTCCAATAACAAGATACGGCCGGCTTGTCCAACAGCCAACCTTGAAGGACTTTCGCTTAATTCAGCAGAAGACATAAATATAAGTGGGAGTGATGTTTGTATGTGGCTAGCGCGAGGTACCTTCTTCAGTAGCTGAGGCACTCTCGCGCTGCGATCGTTTGTACGATCGCCATTTGTTCGATCGCTTAGAATCTTTCCCCAGTCCATCCCACAGACACGCGCTCGACCTTTGCTACTTGCTCATGTAAGGAATACAGCCGTAGAGCAGTTGCCGGAACCGCGCTGTCTGCCTGCGTCCAGGCCACAGAAGTCTGGTCATTTTTCGGGGTCGGTGTTAATTTCATAAAACATTGCCCGCTGTTAATTGACCACGTAACACCCAATCTATAGGGAGATGATTGCTATACTACTCTTAAAAGGTTATTAAAAGGTAAAGTTTTGGTAATCAAGTCGTTAAATTATTAAGGTTAAGTAATATAACGGTAAAGTGGCGCTCGCACTGTAGAGCTTTTTTTAAGAATACAATAATAAGTTTTCCCAAAGTTCTTTTTCTTCCCGTGCCGGCTACGATCGACGATAGCAAGTAAAAATTCTGTAGACTGCCTATCATGTTGCTGCATTTGAGTACCTGGCCTCTTGTAGAAGCTTATCTCGAAAGCTCCCGAGGCATAATTATCCCGATCGGCTCCACCGAACAGCACGGGCCCACCGGCTTGATCGGGACTGACGCCATTGCAGCAGAGGCGATCGCCCGCGGTGTCGGCGAAGCTGCCAATGCCTTAATCGGCCCGACAATTAATATAGGCATGGCCTTGCACCACACCAGCTTTCCCGGCACAATCAGCCTCCGACCGCAGACGCTGATACTGGTAATCAGGGATTATATCACATCTTTGGCAAAAGCGGGATTTGAGAAATATTTCTTCATTAACGGTCACGGTGGCAACATTGCGACAATGAAAGCAGCATTTTCCGAGACATACGCGCATTTGTCGGACTTAAATTTACCAAATGCCGATCGAATCCAGTGTCAAATCGGCAACTGGTTTATGTGCGGTTCAGTCTACAAACTAGCAAAAGAATTGTACGGAAACCAAGAAGGTTCCCACGCCACCCCCAGCGAAATCGCCTTAACCCAGTACCTTTATCCAGAAGCAATCAAGCAAGCTCCGCTTTCGGAAGAAGTCGCTTCCGGGCACAAAATTTTCGGTGCTGCTGACTTCCGCCGCCGATTTCCAGACGGGAGAATGGGTTCAAATCCGGGTTTAGCAACCCCCGAACACGGTCAGCAGTTTTACGAATTAGCAGTCAAAGAATTGACTAATAATTATTTGGAGTTTTTAAGTTCCGATTAACGTTTTTTCTTCTCGTTACCAGGAAACTCCTGGTAACGAGTAAAAATCTCAAACTATTCTACAATTTACGGTTATGAATGAGTCATAAACATGATATTTCATATCTATTCCGTCTGCGCCGAAATGATATCAAACCCGCGCTTCATCGTCGGGCGTAAAGTCGAATCAAGCTGCCAATAAATAATTCGCGCAATTTTCATTTTTTTGACACCTCCTTCTACAATCAACCGTCAACCGTCAGTCGATTTGAGATTTGAGATTTGAGATTTGAGATTTGAGATTTGACTCCACAGATGAATCTGGGAGGTGGAAATTAGGTGTAAAATATTTCCCTTGTCAACTGTCAACATTCAACAGTCAACAGTCAACAATCACGGACGGTGCAACCGGAATCGATATCATCTATCTGAAAAAGGCTATATCTCCCGATTAACCATCGGGAGAATATCAAAACTATTCCACAATCCAAGGAGTTAAACAAGGTGTCCAAGCACTCAATTCTTCTTCCTTGAACCAAAGGCTAATTTCGGCACGGGCAGTCTCGACAGCATCAGAACCGTGAATCAGATTACGGCCGACATTGACAGCAAAATCGCCCCGAATTGTCGCCGGTTCTGCATTCAGAGGATTTGTGGCGCCAATGATTTTTCTCGCCGACGCCACAACGCCGTCGCCTTCCCACACCATCGCCACTACAGGGCCTGAAGTGATAAAGTTTACCAATCCAGCAAAGAAGGGTTTTTCTTTGTGAACATCATAATGTTGTTCCGCTAGTTCGCGACTCGCCGTCATTAGCTTCATACCAACTAGCTTAAAGCCCTTGGCTTCAAAACGACCGATAATTTCGCCGACGAGTCCGCGTTGTACGCCGTCGGGCTTAATCGCTAAAAAAGTCCGTTCCAAGATTAACTCCTATAATTGTGTTAACTGATCCAAAAGATAGAGTAACTCAGAACGCACCTAAAGGCAATTCTGAGAATGGGAAATTGTTATTTTGAGGCTTATGGCTACAGGAAGAAGGAAGAAGGAATAAGAAGAGTGAAGAGAAAAGAGGGAAGAAGCAATAAAAGCAAGGGTTAAAGAAACCGGGTTTCTACGAGAAATTTTTGTTGAGCAGCGATGAATCTGCAAAGAAACCTGGTTGCGAGATTCCTATGCGTCTAGGACTGATTTGCAGGCAGCATCCCGATTTTGTAAAAAGCATTTTTTAGCAGTGCGAGCAGAATGAGCACTTGCCTCTATAAGTTAATCAGCCTTTAAATTATCGGTCAATAAATAATCAAATTATTGTGGGTTGGCTTTGAGCAACGCCCGAAATATGCAATTTAAAGGTAGAATATTTGATCTCTAGGGAACAAGATGCTCTAACTTCTGGCACAATATGATACAAGTCAATCGATTTGAGATTTGAGATTTTAGATTAAAGAATTGAAGCATTGACTTGCGCGAGATAAATACGTTCGGCAAGTTTCATCGGATACAGGTTTTTTATTTTTCCGTCCTGAGTCTGCGAAGGAATAAATCCGGGGGCTTGTATCCTGGATGCTTGATTGTCACAATTTGCTGTGACTGCCAACACTCTTACCTATGATCTCAAATACAAATATGTATGATAATAAACACAATTATTTAGGCTCAAAAATATAGATAATTAACAGAGGTAGGAAGATTATCTTGACAGCAACTATTCAGGCGAAAAAAGTATGGAAGCCATTGTAGCATTCATTGAACCCAAAAAGCAAGAGTTTGCAAAATTGCCCTTGTTTGACTTTCTAGCCAATAAACAAATTCACGCGAATCAACGACTAATTTATGCACCTGTACTCGCTCCTTTGGCTGTGGGATTGAGCGATTTAAATAAATATGTATTGCGAGACTCTTCTAGTAATAGCAAAGTTCAGGAACTAATTAATAAATATACTTATAAAAAAAACTATTATTGGCACGACTATCTAGAATACCTAGAGGAACTAGGCTTAAATCAATTAATGAGTTACGGCGACTTTAGACTGCTTTGGGGTGAAGAAACTAAAAAAACTCGATCGCTATGTTCAGTGATCGAACGCTACGCTTGGAAAGCTTCTCCCATTCAAAAACTGGTGTTAGTAGAAGTCCTCGAAGGAACGGCCCAAGTTTTTTTTGAAGCGGCGCTAGCAGTGGTAATGGAATTACAGCAAATTAACCAAAAAGAATCTGTTGATTTTGGAGGATCTTATGGGGGTTTAGAAAATTATCACCTTTTAAACACGCCAGAGATGTTGGAAGTTTTAGCAGATATCAAACTTACTAATGCGGAATGCCAAGCCGCTTTAGAATTAGCACAAAATGTATTTGAACTGTTTACAGAAGCGATGAACGAGCTATTACGACACAGCCAAACAAATTCTTGCAAGACTGTGCTGCAAATATCCTCAATTTCTGCCTTCGCTCATTGCCCGATCGACTGTCTCGATATTGGGTAGTTTAAACAATCACTAAATTATCTCGATGTACCGCCGTTTCTACGCCTGCATAGCCTAAAATCTCAGCAATTTTCTCTGACTTGCAGCCCTGGATTTGTCTCAATTCTAAACTGCTATAATTCACAAGTCCTCTAGCAATTTGCTTGCCGGCTGCGTCGCACAACTGCACGGAATCATCAGCTTGAAATTCTCCTTCTACTTGAGCAATACCCGCAGCTAAAAGCGATTTTCCGCCGTGGGAAATTGCCTGGACTGCACCCGGATCTAAATATAGTTTTCCGGCCGGAATTAGCACGTTAGCTATCCAGTGTTTGCGAGCGTTTACAGGGCGCGGTTGAGGCTCAAATTGAGTACCGATCGACTCTCCGTTAAGTATTTTCTCGATATTACCAGGAAAGCAGCCGTCAGTGATGACAGTCCGCACTCCCGATGCAGTTGCTATTCTGGCTGCTTCAATTTTTGTCACCATTCCGCCGGTTCCCCAACCGCTGCGGGAATCTCCTGTTTGCACCTGAAATTCTGTGAGCTGTGACATACTTTGGACTAGGGCGATCGGCTGCGCGTCGGGATTGCTGCGCGGATCGGCGGAATACAGCGCCTCGACATCTGTGAGCACAAACAACCAATCTGCTTCTACCAAACTCGCTACTAGCGCCGAAAGCGTGTCGTTATCCCCAAATTTGAGTTCGTCTACCGCTACTGTATCGTTTTCATTGACGATCGGAATCACGCCCAACCTGAGCAATTGCCCAAAAGTATTGCAAGCGTTAACATAACCGTTACGCTGCACTAAATCGCCCCTGGTGAGCAATACTTGAGCGATCGGCTGTTGTAGAGTAGTAAACAAGTCATCGTACACCCGCATCAGTCGCCCTTGGCCCACAGCCGCCACAGCCTGTTTCAGAGCGATATTTCGCGGGCGTTCCGTCAAACCCAAGCGCGCGCAGCCAACCCCAACTGCACCCGAAGAAACCAAAACTACTCGATGACCTTGCTGCCGCAAATCAGCTAAAATTTCGACCAATGCAGCAATAGTTGAAAGAGCTAAGTTTCCTGTAGTCGATCGAGTCAGAGTCGAAGTTCCAATTTTAACAACAATAGTTTTAGTCTGTTGTCTGTTGACTGTTGACTGTTGACTGTTGACTGTTGACTGTTGACTGTTGTCTGTTGACTGTTGACTGTTGACTGTTGTCTGTTGACTGTTGTCTGTTGACTGTTGACTGTTGTCTGTTGCCATTACTTACCAATTCCCAATTCCTAATTACCAATTCCCAATGCCCAATGCCCAATGCCCAATGCCCCATGCCCTGTTTGGCCAATTCCCGATGCCCATTTTTAATCTTTAATTTTCAGAGATGCCCCCAAAGCTTGAGAAACCCAAACTTCAAAAGAGCGCACCGGATACTTGCGAAGCGCATAGCCAGCATCAACCATTGGTTCCACTAAAATAGTGAACATACCCAAACGATTGCCAGCTAAAACATCAGTAAAAAGTCGATCGCCCACCATCGCCACCTGTTCCACCGGCAAATTCATCGCCGTCACAGCTTTTCGCAACTTGCGGCGGGACGGCTTAGCCGCACCAGTGATGTATGGTAGATTCAAAGAATCAGCGATTCGACCGATCCGATTTTGACTTAAATTATTGCTTGCCAACCATAGCGATACTACGGGTTTAATTTCTTGTACCCACAAGCTGAGTTCAGGAGAAGCATTCATTGCCGTAATGGGAACAAGAGTTTCGTCCACATCCAACACTAATCCTTTAATCTGATATTTCTCCAGAATATCAGCCGTTAACTTCATGACTGAATCGCCTAGAACTAAGTCAGGCTGTAGTAGTTTACCCCAAGTCATAATGATTTTAGATTTTAGATTTTAGATTTTAGATTGAGAAATAAGAAATTGGGAGTTAAAGATTGAAAAAGTAAAAAATCAAAAGTGAATAATTATTGCTTTTCCTTCGTTACTTTTGACTTTTTACTTTTGTATTAGTCATTGCCCATCTATTGAGTCGATCGCACTTTTTGGTCAACTTGAGCCACAGCAGCATTGTGTTCGGCCAGAGTGCGACTGAAAATGTGAGTGCCGTCGTACCGCGCCATGAAATACAGATATTCTGTATTTTCAGGAGTCAGAGTCGCTTCCAGACTGGCGATTCCCGGAGATGCGATCGGAGTTGGCGGCAGCCCTACATTGATATAAGTATTGTAAGGAGAAGGCGTTTCCACCTGCTTGAAAGTCAAAGGCTTCTCCTTAGTTTGCCTAATGCCGAGAGCGTATTCAACTGTCGGGTCAGAACCCAAGGCCATACCCTTTTTCAGACGGTTGTTGAACACTCCAGAAATGCGGTTCCGCTCGGAAGCAACCACAGCTTCTTTTTCTACAATACTCGCCAAAGTCACCCATTCTTTGAGGGAGAGCTTCGTATTATTCTGATTTTTTTGATATACCGGCAAAGCTGTCTGCTCGAAACGGGTGAGCATTTGTGTGATCGCAGCTTGAGGAGTAATTCTATCGCCGTCTAGCTGATAAGTATCCGGGTACAAAAAACCTTCCAAATGAGGCAATCCGCTCGGCAGCCAAGGGTATTGAGCGTAAGGAATTTGACTCGATGCCACCATAAACTCCTTAGCGGGAAAAAAACCTTGCGCTTCAAAATAAGCGCTCATTTGTTGCAGCGACCACCCTTCTGGAATCGTGAAACTCTGCTGTACGACTTCGCCCTTCCAAATTTTGTCAGCAACTGCACTCAGAGGCTGAGTCGGCGACAGTTGGTAAGTTCCTGCTTGAAAACCTCCCTCGCGGTTTTGCAGAGTCAGCCAGCGAGCCCACATATTCCATGCCGAGCTCGATCGAATCAACCCCGCTGCCTCTAAATCCCGGCCGATTTTTTGACTGGGAGTACCCTCCGGGATTTGGATCGAAATAGCAGCATCCTCTGCCGGATTGCCCGATGAGGATGTGATTTTAGGCGGCGCCGAAGCCCAGCTCCACCAAGCCCAGCCCTGCCAAGCGCAAACTCCCCAGATTGCCGGCAGCAACGCCAGATAAAACAACCATTTAGAGGCTTGCGGAGTACCTTTTCGGCTCTCGCGCGCGCTGCCTTTTGTCATTTGTTCTTTATTCATAGTCCGTTGTCCTGGATAAGCGGCGGTTAACTAGCGACTAATGACTGATGACCTGCGATTGATGAACGAAAAGTTACGAATACAAGCCCTTTAAAAGACCCAATCCACGCGGCCCAATTCAAAAGCCCGATCGCGAAGGCAGAAGCGGCCACCTCGAAAAAGTTCGATCGGGCGAGCAGTTTACTTTTTTATAAAATAGTAAAAAATTCTGCTTTTTGCCATCAGGGCTTGTGCCTGCAATTAATATCTAATCAAGCTCGTCAAAGAACTGGTCTTCCAGCATAGGTAACATCGGTTCCAGCCTTTGGAACTCTTCTTCCGAGAGCAATTCTGGCTTGCCGTCATCATCCATTCTAGCCAAGATAAAGAACGGGTCTAGAGGCGTATAAATCGCATATTCCTGTTCTTCGTGGTAGAAACTGGTCAGCCACATCAGCTCCTCGAACTCCGACTCCTCATCAGGATCGACATCGGATGCCATATCCTCTTCGGGAAATTCCGGCAATTCGCCAACCACAGTCAGCGTCACCGCTGTGCGTCGGAGCGTCAAGTTCTGCTCTTGCAGGACAACTTTAGCAGTCTCAAAAATTTTGTCAATTTCGGTCTCGTCTTCTACAGGAATTGCTGCTTCGTCCGTCTCGTCTCCCTGCCAAGTAAAAATTTCTACGGGTGAGTCAATCGGAAGCAGCAAAGCGTATTCTTGACCTTCGAGATTCATAGAATATTCTATGTTGCAAGTCAGCGATCGCCCAACTTCATCCGTCAAGGTGACGGACTCTTCGTTGGAATTGCCATTCTCTTTTTTGCGGTATGGGGATGAGGACATCGCGTGTATCTTAGTTTTCCGTCAATAATTCAGTAACGTTTGCTTGACAATTGGGAATTTTCGTGGCGATATTCTGGCTAAATGGGCGATCGCCAGTCCACCAGCTTAAACCGCGAGACTCGCGGCCTTTTCCACAGGCGAGGAGTGCAGCGTTTAAATCTCAGTCGAGTTAGCAACCGACACTGAGGACAAATCACGATTTTGTGCTTCTTGAGTACCGAGGGTACAGCAGAATTTTCTCCACTTTGTCAAGGGTTACAGGTGTGCGTAGCAAACTTGCACAACCAGGATATCACGCCTCTGTTACAAGCTATCAAGGATTGGGAAGGGCGGAGATATTTTGCCTCCGCTCGTCTAGCCACTGCTGCAAAATCAGGGCTGCGGCTTTGCGATCGATCGCACCCTTATTTTGCGACAGCGAAATCCCTTGTGTTTTCATCAATTCCTCTGCCTCAACCGAAGTCAGGCGCTCGTCCACATATTCTAGGGGGAGCTCTAAGGCGGAGGCGATGCGATTGGCATATTTCTGCACCTGTCGGGCTTGGGCGCCCAATTCTCCGCTCAGGGAGTAGGGCAAGCCTGCCACTAAAATTTGCACTCTCCGCTCTCGCACGAGTTCTCGGAGATAAGCTACGTCTCGATCGAAGGACGATCGTACCAGTGTTGTAATGCCCGTAGCTATTAAACCAGTGCCGTCACACCCGGCGATGCCGACTCGTTTGAGACCGATATCTAATCCCAGTGCTGAAATCCATAATTTATTGTTGGACATTATCAATCAAGCAATTTTAGATTTTAGATTTTAGATTTTAGATTTACTGTTTTTTTGCGGAAATAATCTTATTTAACGAACCGCGAATACGCTAAGGACGCGAAGGAATAACAGAAGAAAGTAAGAAGAAAATAGGTAATCTTAAGTTTATATCAATCAAAAGCAGAAGGGAGATTTTGGGATGATGACAGAAAAAAATGAATTTCTTGGATGATTCATTTTCTTTTTTTCTGCCTTCTACCTTCTACCTTCTGCTTTCACTAAGAATTAACTTCTCCCGGCCCGCCGCCGTCTAGAGGCAACTCCGGCAAATTTAGAGGCAAAATGCTGCTGATATCTGTTGCCGCTGATTCGGAATTCTGGAAGTTCAAGGGGTTAACTTGATTTGTTTGGCTGTTTCCTGAGTCAGCCAACAGCGGTTTAATCTCAGACGACGCGGGCCCTGCTGCTGCTTCCCCAGCCATCGGGCCAAGCCAGGACATCCGGCCCGGTACGGGTTTGCGAGTTGGCTGGAAGCTTTGCAACATTTCTGATAGCTGGAGTCCTTCGAGAGAGACCAACTTGGACTCGCGCAATTTGTGCCACACCGATCGCGACATCAGCAAACTGTGTTCCACGCGCACTGCTCCAAATTGCTCTAAATAAGCTTCCCGTTCCGGCTGATAGTCAGCGGAAGCCAGTTGCAGGCTTTGAACTGGGAAATCTTGAACGAGGCGCGCCATCTGGGACAGTAGTTCTGGGTAAAGCCAAGTGTAGGCCGGGTGTACAGTCAACTGGGCGACGTGCGGTTGCTGGCCGTTGCGGGATAGCTGCACCTGAAAATAGCCGATCGCGGCTTTGCGCTGGGGTTCAAACACGTAACCGCTGACTACCTCTGTTTTTGCCAGCCACTGTCTGACACCTTCGACTAAAGCGCCGAAAAAACTGGTTTTGAAATCTTGAATGTGGCGATCGAATACTTGGCGCACCAGCGGCGGCATAGACGCGGTATCCAGTTGGTAGAGCAACTGAGCGTCGGCGTTGCTGACCGGCAGCAGGTTGGGCAAATCTGGCGTCGAGTTGGCCATTTCTTGCAGGCGTTCTGGGGCGATCGTCCAGTATGTCATCTGGGCCAAAGGCTGAAACCCGTTCTGCCGATACAAAGCCAAGGAAGTTTTGTCGCCGACATTCACCTCCAGCAGCCACGTCCGCGCCTCCCAGACTGCCTCAAAGCAGTACCGCAGCAGCATGGAACCAATTCCTTTGCTGCGGGCTTCCGGGTCTACTCCTATGCGATCGATCCGCCAAGTGCTGCGGGTGCGGTTGAAAGGAGAAATCTGAATTATCCCCTTAACGCTCCCCTCTTCTTCGGCAACGTGGGCACGGAACAGGGACTGACAAGGGTTGGGAAACAAGCTAAAAATCTTTAGTAGTCCGTACCAGCGACGAATCTGCTGCAACTTTCTACCTAGTACCACGTCGCAGCTTGCGCCCTTGCGGTTTTCTGGCTCTTCGGCTGTTTCCGCGCACAGTTGTTCCATCACCTCGATGTCGCGATACTGAAACGGGCGAATCACAACCTGGTTTTGGTTTTGGGAGGGAAATGAAGTCATAGCATAAAAGTGGAGAATGGAAATTTAAAAATAAAAATTCAGAAAGGGGAAGAGTTAGAGAAGTTTTTAGTTTTGAATGGGTAAATTTTGAGTTCAAAACTTATAACTTTTGATTCTTCTCCCTTTCTTGCGCGATCGAAAATTAAAAATTTCAAATCATCTTTTTGAATTTTTAATTTTCTGTTTTCAACTCAAGATTTTTGTGGCAGAGGTCGAATTAAAACGACCGGTGTTCGCTCGTCACCATTCCCGGCGGGGTTGCTTCGCAAGGCTTGCTCTAAGAATGTTACCGATAAATCGGAGGTCGCTGCTAATATCTTAACTGCTTTCAAGTCATTAGCGTCTACGATCGCCGCCGCAAGTCCGGTTTCTCGTTGAATTTCCTCTACAACTTGCTGGGGATTGTCGGGGCCTAGGACAATAAATTGGTCGAAGGGAGGCAAAGTCCCGGTAACGTCGTCGATCAGCCTGGCTTGTTCCCCTGCTAGTTGGTAAAAGACTCCCGGTTTGCCAAATATTTTGGCCACAGCGCCAAGAGCAAATGCCGCTACTACGCGCCAAGGGCCGACTACATCAACCAACGTCTGCATTCCGCAAGCCGTCGCCAAACTCGACGTGGGCAAGAAAAACAAACACACTCGCTTTGCCGCCCATCCGGGTTTGACTTCGCTGGGATGGCGGTAGCGTCCCTGCATCAAAGCTAGGGGAGTTTCTGCCAAGGCGACAATATCGCCTTTCTGGGCGCGCGGCAGCACGTACCGCTTGACAATTTCGACGGGATTGTCCAATTCCGCCAGTATGTGAGTGCGAATCGGCAAAACTTCGGCAACTCCGACATTTCTGGCGATGGGTACGGTGTCCGAGTTGGGAAATTGCAGGGGAACTACTACGTTACGGACTTTGGGGATGCGCCCGCCCGGGCCGTAGGTGACGAAGTGTACTTGCACCCAAGCTGACTGCAATTTGGTTAAATCTTGCCCTTGAATGTCTACAGAAACTTTAATTTTTGTGTTTTTTTGGGCTTTAACAATATAGCCGAACCAGTAATCGTCTGCTCTGGCTGCTGCGTCTTTGTGGCAAGGAATCACCTTTGTCTGGGAAGTAACACCATCCAAACTTCCGTCTGACAGCAGTTTCACCTGTGCCCGCACTTCCGGCAACATAATCTCAAACCGCTGTGTCAGGTTGCGGAACTCCATTTCCCCGACTAAAAGATAGCGGTTGGATTCGGAGATGGCTAAGTGCCATTCTCCGGCTGTTAGTTCTAATTTATTTGGACTTCCAGTCCGGCGATAGTTCAACTCTAGGCCCAATCCGCCCAATGCTAGCAGCGAACCGGCTGCTGCGATTCCTGTTGCTAAAGTCTCAATCACTCAAATCACCGCCAATAATATTTTGTGTTTACTGTAGTCGATATCGGGTACTTCGATCGCTGATCCGGTAGTAATTGGATTTGTGGGGGTTGTTGGGGGCGGGGTTGGGGAGTGGAAGGGGCGATCGAAATAGATTTTTCGGATGACTTGCACGGGATGGCGGGAAATTCGGGTAGAGTTTATGACTACCCGAACAGGTATTATCGCGTTTTATCTTGCTAACCTTGCTCTCAATTCATCGACCGATAACTGAGGCAATTGTTCTAAGAAAAACGTCAATTCATCGACAGGCAAGGCTAGTAAATTGGTAAGGGCTGTAGGCAGAATATCGCCCAATTCATTTTGGCGCATTTTTAAGACATTTTCTGCTAATAATCTGACCGCTTGTTGTTTTCCTGCTTCATCGACTGTTAGCAGGGATATTGCCAGCAACAGCATCGTAAATTCCGCAGCGGGTAACTTTGATATGGGAGATAAGAAAGCAGTCATTTTTGAGTTGATTTCTCCAAATCGTACTTGCAGAAAATTTTCTAAAATTAAGCGCTGTTGTGCTTGTCTTCCTTGTTCAATTCCTTGTTCAATTCCTTGTTGTTGTGCGGCTTCTAACTGTTCTCTAAAAAGTGATGGGATCGCCATAATTAACTCCCGCTCTTCTGGCTGTAACTCTTGTTGGGTATCGGTTACTAAGTTTGACTGTAACTGATACAACAATTCTAGCGCGATAATCCGTAACGGATCGTCGGTTGCTAAAGAGCTCAACTCGCCGATCGCCCTTTGCTGCACTTTCCCTTTCCCCAAAATCCTCAACCACAAGGTTTCGGGAGTTTCTGGCAATTGGTGAATCACCACCATTGCCGATTTCAAATGCCTGGGCAAAAAATAGATGCCCTCGATCCAATCCTCAATATTTGGGATCGCACCAAAACCCTCCAGCAATCCTTTCGATGCTGTAGGTGTCAAAATCCACAGTTGGGGCAACTTAGCATCATCATAGCGAGTATTTTCTCTTCTGGCTTGCCGCTCCAATTCTCCCCGCAAATCCCATAACTTACTCATACAGCTAATGACTTCGCCGACAGTTACTGGATTGCGAAACGGTTCAAAAATTGCCGTCGTCTCAGCCATTTTTCCCAACAACCCTAAAGTTGCTGAGTATTCAGGAATTACAGTCATTGGAATGAAATAAACATCGATTTCTCGGACTTCGGCAGTAACATCATGCCCGATATTCACCGTCCCGATGGGAGACAGCAGTTCTGTTAACAAGTCTTTGGCAAAGCGATCGTGAATAAATCGCGTCATAAAAATTGCTCGTCATATTTTATGATAAAACTTTATCATCTTATCGTCGGATATTTAAGATATTTTATCTAACAACCAGCAGACAAACATAAAAAAATAAAACACTCAGATACCCGGCTTTTTTAAGAAGTCGGGTATCTAACAGATATCGCATTTTACGTTCATTTAGAATGCAAGCTGCAATCAATATCCAATTTGCAAAGTCACAGAAGCTTCAATCTGCTGTTCCCCTCCCACCACAGGCGTTGTAGCATCAGCAGCAGCCATGCGAGGAGCAGCCAATTGCCGGTACATTGGAGGCGGCGCGATCGCACCGTTGACTTGAATGCCCAAAATCTCTCCCCGCTTGAGGTTGAGGGCGCTCAAGACAGCATCCGCTTGCGCTTGAGCATCTTGAGTTGCTTTGCGGAGTGCTTGTTTTCGAGCTTGTTCGATCGCACTTTCGGCCGCTACAAAACTCACACCGTCGATGCGTGTGGCTCCGGCATTCACCGCATCGTCGAGCAAAGTGCCTGCAGATGCAGTATTAATCCGAAAACTGACGGTATTCGTCGCCGTATAGCCCGTCAAGCGCTGTTGGTTGTTGTCGAAGTTATAAATGGGATTGAGGGTGATGCCGGCAGTTTCGAGTTTTTCGACTTGGCGCGATCGCAGCAACTCTACCACAGCGGACGATCGTCTCGCGGCTTCCTGCTGCACCTCTGCCGCCGTTTTCCCCTGCACCTCAACCCCCAGCCGCACTTGCGTTTGAGTTGTAGGAATCGCTTCCACACCCCGCCCAGTAACAGTCAGCGTTCTGATCCGCTGTTCTTGAGCAGCCGCCGGATCTAATCTCACGAAACTGACGAGAGTTAAGGTTAAACACAACGCTGTTAGCAGACTACGGAAATTAATGCGATCGCCACGTTGCAAATTTGAACTCATAAACTTGATTCTCCTCACATACAACCGATGCTATACTTTACCTTCCCACTGAAATTGCTAAATATCCGGGTGGTTACATTTTTAGCAACTAAAAAAAGTATTAGTCATTAGTCATTAGTCATTGGTCAGTAGTCATTAGTCATTAGTCATTAGTCATTAGTCATTAGTCATTATATGCAATCCTTAAAACAAGTTGCCCGCCGACTAAAAAAAGAGACTTACGCTGTTTATTTAGCCAGTACAGACCAGAGAGTACCTTGGTACGCCAGAATTTTAGCAGGGCTTACTGTGGCCTACGCTTTTAGCCCGATCGACTTAATTCCTGACTTCATACCGATTTTCGGCTACTTGGACGATTTGATAATTGTACCTTTGGGAATTTTGCTGGTACTGAAGATGATTCCGCCACAGGTTTTAGCCGAGTGTCGGGAAAAAGCAGCCGCAGAAATAGAGCGAGGAAAACCGATTAATCGGGCTGCGGCTGTTGTGATTATTGCCATTTGGATTGGCTTGGGAATATTAGCAGCAATTTGGCTGACACGGATATTTAAACGTTAAAAAAAATTACCTATCTATTTATAGTGTAGGGTGCGCGCCGAGCACCTTACCTTAAACAACTCGCGTGACCAAAAAATATTTAAAGTTTAAAAAATCACCATTCTAGTTATAATATAGGGTGCGCTAGGTACACCTTACGTTAAAAGAACTCGCGGTATCGCATACCAAGTATTATTTACCCCTTAAAAATTAAACTAACTTTCTACCTATGACTCAAACCACTGATTTCCTCAGCCACCTCAACCCATCTCAGCGCCAAGCAGTCGCCCATTATAACGGGCCGCTGTTAGTAGTAGCGGGCGCTGGTTCCGGCAAAACCAGAGCTCTAACTTACCGAGTTGCTAACTTAGTTCGCACCCATAGAGTCGATCCAGAAAATATTCTGGCGGTGACATTTACAAATAAAGCCGCCAGGGAGATGAAAGAAAGAATTGAGAAATTGCTAGCAACTCAGCAAGCTGAAGCCGAATATGGCAAACCTTTGGTAGACTTAGCCCCGGATGTGCAGACGAAATTGCGATCGCAAATTTACCAAAGAATCACCAAACACATTTGGATGGGGACTTTTCACTCTTTGTGCGGCCGCATTCTCCGCTACGATATTGAAAAATATCAAGACGAAAAAGGCCGGCAGTGGAAGAAAAATTTTTCGATTTTTGACGAGTCAGATGCTCAAAGTCTCGTTAAACAAATCGTCACCAAAATACTGAACCTTGACGACAAGAAATTTGACCCGCGAAAAGTCCGCTATGTCATCAGCAACGCTAAAAATAAAGGCTTGTCGCCTCAAGAATACCAAGCAGCAGAACCGGATTATCGAGGTCGCGTGATTGCCGATGTTTACAGTCGCTACCAAGACGCTTTAGCAGCCAACAATGCCCTAGATTTTGACGATTTAATCCTCGTTCCAGTCAAACTTTTGAGCCAAAACGAGCAAGTATTAAGTTACTGGCATAAAAAGTTTTGCCATATTTTAGTTGACGAATACCAAGATACTAACCGCACTCAATACGATTTGATTCGGATGTTGGTGACAAATAACGCCGACCCGAAAAACTTCGATAAATGGCAAAACCGTTCGATTTTTGTCGTGGGCGATGTCGATCAATCAATTTACAGCTTTCGGATGGCAGATTATACCATATTGCTGGAATTTCAAGAGGATTTCGGAGATGGTTTGTCGGACGATAAAACTCAGACAATGGTAAAATTAGAGGAAAATTATCGATCGCGCGAAAACATCCTGCAAGTCGCCAACCACTTGATCGAACACAATACCGAACGGATCGAAAAAATTCTGCGCCCGACTCGCGAACCGGGAGCTCCGATTGTTGTCTGGCGCGCCGACAACGAATTAGAAGAAGCGGAATTTGTAGCAGGTCAAATTCATTCCTTGAAGCGCCAAAACTCCGAATACGAAAAGGGCAGTAACTTTGCGATTCTCTACCGCACAAACGCTCAATCTCGCTCCTTTGAAGAAGCGTTAATGCGTTTAGACATTCCTTACAATATTGTCGGCGGCCTCAAGTTTTACGATCGCAAAGAAATCAAAGACATCCTAGCATACCTGCGGGCGCTAGCCAATCCCGACGATAGCGTCAGCCTCAAACGCATCATCAATACTCCCCGCCGCGGCATTGGCGATACCACATTTTCCAAAATCGAAGACGCTGCAACTCAGTTAGGCATTCCGTTGTGGGAAATCCTCAGCGATGAATCTTCTGTCAATACTCTCGCAGGGCGATCGGCAAAAGCTATTATTAAGTTTGCCGAAATGATTGGTCGTTGGCAATCGCAAGTAGAAACTCTGCCGGCTTCGCAAATTGTCCAAGGAATTATTGAAGATTCAGGCTACATTGACGATTTAAAAAATCAAGGAACCGAGGAAGCAGAAAATCGGATCGAAAACGTCAGAGAATTGTACAATGCGGTGCTACAATTTGAAGAACAAAACGAAGAACCGACGCTGACATCGTTTTTAGCAAAAGCATCTTTAGCATCCGATTTAGATGACTTGCAGGAAGAAGATTCCCGCGTGTCGCTGATGACGCTGCACTCCGCAAAAGGATTAGAATTTCCCGTGGTATTTCTAGTCGGGATGGAACAGGGTTTATTTCCTAATTTCCGCAGTTTGGACGACCCGAAAGCGATCGAAGAAGAACGCCGTTTGTGCTACGTCGGCATCACTCGCGCCCAGGAATTGCTATTTCTCACCCACACTCGCGAACGCCGCCTCTGGGGAGGTTTCCGGGAACACTGCACCCCTTCCCTATTCTTAGGGGAATTGCCGACACATTTGCTGGCTGGAACTGCGAAGAAAACTAAGACAGCTAAAACGGCTGTTTCCAAGGGAAAAACTAATAATTCAGCAGCTAATTCTGGGAATTCTCAATCGGCAGAGTGGAAAACGGGCGATCGGGTTTTTCATCATGCTTTTGGAGTTGGAGAAATTACCCACGTTTTGGGAGAAGGCGATAAAACTAATCTGGCAATTAAGTTTTCAGGTTTGGGCCGAAAAATCATCGATCCGAGAACAGCTAAGTTGCAGCGAGTTTAATAGAAAAGTGTTGAAAACTCCCGATCGGAGTCGGCGGTTAACACCGTTACTACACAACCTTCCGTCCGAACTTCAGGGGACACAAAAGAAATGATTCAAGACTCTCCCGCAGGGAATCGCCCCTCGATCGATCTTATCTCACATCTTGCACCATTCTCAAGAACAGGCAAGATGCCTGTTCCACAAGAAAATTCACTTTTTGTGGAACAGGCATCTTGCCTGTTCATAAAAGACTTATTAACAATAATGCAACATCGCAAGATGCCTGTTCCACAAGAAAATTCACTCTTTGTGGAACAGGCATCTTGCCTGTTCATAAAAGACTTATTAACAATGATGCAACATCTCATATCTTATTCGACTACCTGAGATTCCACACGTCTGTATTTACCCGCCAAACGTTCTCGACGCTGGCGACGGTTGTCAGCTTCAAAGATAGCGATTAATTCATCCAGGTTTAGAGTCAAAGCGTCAAGCTGTTGGCAGACTTCACGCATCTTTTCAACGTGTCGCTTTCTGGTTTCAGCGTCGGGGATTCTAGGTTGTTGATTCATGGCAAATTCCAATCCATTTTGATTTCTCGGATAGTTGCTTCTGAGGCATCGACAGCCGCCTCTGTTTGTTCTATCGTTCTATACAGAAAGTTTAACGTATCCGCAGTCGCAGCGGGTTGAGATTCTGCTACCTGCTGCAAAAGCCTGTACAAACGATTGTAAGGGTTTCTCAACCTTTCCTTAACATTATCCAGAGATTCTAGTTCGGGGAGTGTCGCTTCTGTCTCGCCAAACTGCTGCATTAAAATGTATTCTGTAGCGGTTGTCTCGTTGAGGATTTCCACTAGCCGCCGCTGCAATGTGAAAATTGTGTTCAGGATGTCATCAGGTAGCTTTGCCATTGTCCTTAATTTTTAGGGATAACAACTTAACACAATATATCAGAATGTTTGCTTCCTCTCATTTGAGTTTTAATTGAGAGCGATATCAGTCCAAATTTACCACCTTTAAATTTGCGTTCCATGCTTCGCCAATAACGCACTTCCATAAGCAGCCGCAGTATGAATTGGGGTTTCAACAGGCACTTTTAAATAACGCTTTCTAATCGCAGTCCAAACCAAATTTTTTGCCCCGCCCCCAGCAGTATAAACTTTGGTCAAAGGAGTTGCACCCAATTCTTGCAATAATTGATATCCCCGCGCTTCAATCCGTGCTATGCTTTCTAGCAAACCGTGCAGAAATTCCACTGAATCAGTTGGACGCGGTTCGAGTCGGGGCGGCAAATTCGGGTCATTAATTGGAAAGCGATCGCCCTTTTTCAACAATGGATAATAATCCAGCAAACTCTCTTTTCCGGTATCAATTTGTATGCTATAATTGTCCAACTCAACATCAGTAAAAAAATGCCGCAGCACCGCACCTCCGGTATTAGAAGCGCCTCCAACCAACCACAAATCGCCTAATTTGTGACTGTAAATCCCGTATCTAGAATCATCGACGCGGGTATGACTTAACAGTTTGACTGCTAGTGTAGAACCGAGAGAAGTTACTGCTTCCCCTGGTAAATTGACACCGCTTGCTAAAAATGCGGCAATGCTATCGGTTGTACCAGCACAAACCATACAATCGCGGGGAAAACCGAAGCGATCGCCCACTTGAGCTCTCACTTCCCCCACAGGCGTGCCCGGTGCGACAACTTTAGGCAATTCAGGCGTTGCAGCGCCCGCAATTCCCTCTATCAGCCAATTCGGATAGCACAAAGTATCAACATCGAAACCGAGTTTCAAAGCATTGTGATAGTCGCTAATTCCTAATTTTCCGTGCAGCAGAAATGCCAGCCAGTCAGCTTGATGCAGGAAAAATGTAGGGGCGGTTTCCTCTCGAAAGTCTTGGAACCACAGGAGTTTGGCCAGACTCGACGTTGCGCTCAATACTGTGTGGTTATCCGGTGCGATCGCCCGCAACCTCTCTGTCACCGCTGCACCGCGCGCATCATTGTATAAAATCGGCTCGCATACTGGTATACCGTCAGTATTGCACAGCATGACAGTGGAAGATGTGCCGTCAAGGGCGATCGCCCTTACCTGATTGCGGATTGTTGGGGGAATTTGCTCGATCGAATCCCACAGCGCATTTTGCCACACCGAGGGCAATTCAGGCTGTTGTTGACCGTTGTTAGCAAAAGTATATTCTGTCTCACAATGTACTGTACCCTGGGAGTCTATGACAGTCGATCGCGCGCCAGTCGTGCCGAAATCTATTCCCAAATAAAGATTCATTTGCCACTCCCGCGAATTTTCCTATTTTGAGGAAACCACAAAGTTTATTTGCATTAGGACTAAGACCAACTGTCACAAATGGGGGTTAAATTTTAGGTATGTAGTTGCTGAGGCGTTGCTGAATTTAGGGTATGAAAAGCTAAATATGCAAGTCATAGAAACCTGTATCCACAAAGCTTCTGCATTTTCAACTTATTTTTTTTCTACCCCGATTAAGCAACACCAAAAAGCAGTTAGATCCCCGACTTATTGAAGAATTCGGGATCGAACTGCCCTAAAAATTAATGAAACAAACTAAACTTTTTTCAAGTAACACAAAGCCCTTCGATTAACCTAAAACCTCAGTTTGTAGTAGCGCTTTACGTAATGCCGTTACTGCTTCTTCTGTTTCTATCAACCTATGGAGAGCAAGCGCAATATCATCTTCAACCTTAAGCAGTTTAGCTGCTTTTTTTACAGCTTTTTGCTCTTCAAGTGAGTAATTGTCATCTGCACGAGCCATTTGAATTGCATGATACAACAATGACCTTGATTTTGACCAAGTAGAAACATCAACTGTAATCTTGGTGAGCAGGCTTTCTAAATCAGCATTTTTGTATTCAAATGTTTTGTATTTTTCTATTACTTCTTCAGGAGCGCCAGCCATGCGCTGATGATTTAGTAACCAATTAAGTTCGGCTTCTGAAACCTCTCCATCAGCTCCAGCAATAGCGAGCAGTGCATATCCATAGCTAAGGTATGCTTCAAGGGGAATTTCGGAAATACCCAAGTTGTTTTTCAGAAATTGTGAAGCAGGTAGTGCCTCTTTAATATTCGTCATCAGTTACCCCTTTAATTTTTGTGAGAATTTATTGTGGTCAGAGAAGTGTTGGTTTATAAAGGTAAACCGTTGGGATACGTCGCTGCTAGACGTTTTTCACGGATTTGTGATTTACAACAATTTTAAGTATTGCACATATAAGTGTTATTTAAATATTTAAAAAATATTTATACCAAATCCGGGTTAGCTACCCCCTCTATGATGCTACCGTGTACACACAAGTTGCTCGCTGACCCATATTGTAGAAACCCTGTTTCCTAGCACCTGGATTTCTCGTTTTGCCGAATCAATAACTTAAAATTTATTAAAATAAGCTTCCTTTCTGAGATTCATGCGAGACTTTGGTTTCAGGAATTGTGTGGAAAGATTTCGGACTTGTGTATACAGGGTAGCTTCTTAAGGATGCGAGGGGGATTGGGACTCGGCGATCGACCAGAGATACAATTGTTTTCAGGCGATTGTTGACACCTATGGGCTGACCCCCGTGTCCCTACTTTCATCCCTTAAACTTTTGTCCCGCACTCAGGACAAAAGTTATTCGTCGAAACATTCTTCGCGCTGCAACTGGGACAATAAACCAACTCCGCAGAGTGCAACTTGCTACGATCGGGCAAACCAACCAAGGGCTGAAATCGCTATAAATTACAGCTTACAGCTCTTGATGCGAGAGAAGAGAGAACCACACAACCAACCCCAACCACCCCAACACCCCAACAACCCAACCCAATCCTTCTCCCCCCCACGCAAACACACGCGCACACGACGGGAGGTGACCCCGTGGTGCTTCCAGATTAAAGGTTAAATCATCGTACTCCAACCAACCTTTCCTCCCCTTTCTCCTCTTTCGCCAACCGACACGATCGCCTAGCTTGCATTCAGTGTCATAATCAACTTTACCGCCTATTTCTAACCAGATTTTTTTCTGGACACTAAAGCCGAAACGACCCTGACTATATTTTACCCACAACTGGTCGATCGTCCGCAAATCATCGCCAGGAAAATTCTCGATCGAGTTCGTATCGAACCAACCTTCCTTCTCCCGTCTCGCAGCTTTTAACATCACCTTGAATGTTTCCCTATCCGCCTCTTTCCACTTTCCTGCTGCTAATAAATCCCGGAGACGAGTATAGTCAACACCCCGCGCTGATGTAAGCGAGTCTGGTGGCGTTGGTGGTGGAGGTGTTTGAGCTGATAATTGAGGTGATTGAGAAGCAAGAGCCTGCAAAACTTCAGTAGCAGATTGATAACGTTTTTTAAGAGCAGGTTGTATCATTTTATCTAAAACCTGACTCAGTTCCGAACTGACAGATGTTTTTAAGTGTTCTCGCCACACCCACTCAAACTCGCTATCATCGAATAAATCAATCGGTTTAACCTGAGTTAACAGAGACAGACAAGTGACACCCAGACTATAAATATCACTCGCATGAATAGCTTTACCGTTGGCTTGTTCGGGTGCCGTATATCCAGCCGTCCCGATCCTCGTTCCCGTTACCGCTAGAGCCGTTTGTGTGGCATATTTCGCGGCTCCAAAGTCAACTAAAACCAGTTGCCTATCTTGCCTAAGAATAATATTTTCTGGCTTGATATCCCGGTGAATTACTTGGCGGGAATGAATGAACTCGAATACTGGCAATAAATTATTAAGCAAATTGCGAATCTGCGTTTCGCTAAAATATCCCTTAGATTCTAGTGCTTCGGCTAAATTTTCACCGTCGATGAATTCTTGGACTAAATACTGCCGTCCATCTTGACTAAAATATGCTAATAAGTCGGGAATTTGAGAATGTTTACCCAACTGTTCTAGGCGTACTGCTTCAAGCTCAAATAACTCACCAGCTTTCTGGATACTAGAAGGGCCTTGAAATTGGGGGTAAAATTGTTTAATAACGCAGGGAGGTTTTGAGGGTTTATACTCGTCAACAGCTAGAAAAGTGCGCCCAAATCCCCCTTGTCCAATAATTTTTTGGGCTCCGTAGCGATCGCCCAATAGCAGTTTATTCCCACATTTTTGACAAAATTTTGTATAGCCAGACGGGTTTTGGAATAGGCAATCAGGGTTTAGACACTGGCTCATAAAATATGCTTAGAGATTACACATTAAAGCTCTCGATGCGATGCCAGCGGAGATGGTGTTAAATGTGGAACAGCAGAGCCGGGTAAGGACATCGCATTGCCTTTCATCGTGTCAACTTAAGTCTGAAACCTTTGATATCTCTCGCTTTTATCCGAGGCCAGATCCCCCCTAGCCCCCCTTAAGAAGGGGGGAACCGGAGCGATCTCAAAGTCCCCCTTCTTAAGGGGGATTTAGGGGGATCTGGCCTCGACGATAAACAGCAGTCTATGACTACGTTTGACCTTAAGTTGAGACTAATAGGCACCGCCTAAGTCCCCACTCAAAACTCACTTAAACTTTTGTCCCGCACTCAGGACAAAACTTATTCGTCGAAACATTCTTCGCGCCGCAACTCGGACAATAAATCAACTCCGCAGATTGCAACTTGCTACGTTCAGGCAAACCAACCATTTGAGCGTTGCTCTTACCTGGAACTACCATCGGATAGCAGTTTTCGTCCCTCGTCACCTTGACGTTCATCAGCACCGGGCCCTCGTGAGCTAGCATTTGCCCGATCGCATCTTTGAGTTCCTCCGGCCGCGAAACCAGCATCCCCTTCACGCCATAAGCTTCAGCCAGCATCACAAAATCCGGCATCCCCACCGTCATATTCGACGAGGAATAACGCTCCCCGTAGAACGCCTGCTGCCACTGCCGCACCATGCCTTGCCAGCCATTATTTACAATAACAACCTTGACATTAATGCCGTATTGTGCTAATGTTCCCAATTCTTGAATATTCATTTGCACGCTAGCATCGCCAGCAATACAAATCACTTGCTCATTGGGTAGCGCCATTTTCGCGCCCATCGCAGCCGGCACCCCGAAACCCATCGTGCCCAAACCAGCGCTCGAAATCCAGCGGCGCGGCCCGTTGTTCAAGAATTGAGCCGACCACATTTGATGTTGACCGACATCCGTTGTGTAGTAAGCATCCGGCGCTTGAGTAGCCAACTCGGAAATCACCTCTTGCGGAGACAAAATGTCTGGGTAATGAGGCACAACTAACGGATAGTCCTGTTTCCACTGATCGATCCTGTGCAGCCATTCCGCAGTCTGTCCGGTTTTCCCCGAAACTCCAGTCTCCCGACAGCGGCGCAGCAAATCGAGCAAAACTTGGCGGACATCCCCGACAATCGGCACGTCAGGGCCACGATTTTTGCCTACTTCCGCTGGATCGATATCGATGTGAATCACCTTAGCGCGCGCGGCAAACTCGTCTAATTTGCCCGTCACGCGATCATCAAACCGAGCCCCGACAGCAATCAGCAAATCGCACTCGGTAACGGCAAAATTAGCGTAAGCAGTGCCGTGCATCCCCAGCATTTTCACTGACAAAGGATGGTTTTCGTCAAAGGCACCTTTGCCCATCAGCGTTGTCGTCACCGGCAATTGGAAAAGTTCGGCCAGTTCCTTAATTTCTTCGTGGGCCCCCGCCGCGATCGCCCCGCCGCCCACATAAAGCAAAGGACGCTTTGCTTCCTGCAGCAAATAGATTGCTTGATTAATTTGCCGAGGATTTCCCTTCACCGTCGGCCGATAGCCCGGAATTCTCACCGATCCGGGTTCCACGGGCAAATAGTCAAATTCTTCTAAACCTACATCCTTGGGCACATCAACCAAAACAGGCCCCGGCCGCCCTGTACTCGCGATGTGGAAAGCTTCTGCCACAATTCGCGCCATATCTCTAGGGTCGCGCACTACATAGGAATGCTTGACAATTGGCAGGGTAATCCCGTAAATATCAGTTTCCTGAAAGGCATCAGTGCCGATCGCCGGACGGGGCACCTGACCGGTAATAATTACCATCGGGATCGAATCCATGTGGGCCGTCGCAATCCCCGTCACTAAATTAGTTGCGCCAGGGCCCGAAGTAGCAAAACAAACCCCAACTTTGCCAGTAGCGCGGGCGTATCCGTCAGCCGCGTGAGCAGCGCCTTGCTCGTGCCGCACCAGAATATGTTTGATAGCGCCGGTTTCTTCAGCGCGGTAGAGTTCGTCGTAAAGCGGCAGAATTGCGCCGCCGGGATAACCAAAAATATGCTTGACGCCGTGGCGGATCAAGCTGTCAATCAGAGCAAATCCACCAGTTGCACGCCTGATGGTCACTTTAGTTTTTAGTTGCACAGAATTTCCTCCCTTAAACTAATTATGATTTTTAATGAAAGCTTTTATAGCTTGTAAAACTATAGTCATCTATTACATGACGTGGGAGGCATGAAGTCCCTTCCCTTTCGCTTTTACTTTGAGCGGATTAACCCGCCTCGGCTGAACTACGCAGCTCCCTATCCCATCGCTAAACGCATTTGGGATTGCTTTTCTCAAAATATTATAAGACCCGTTAACATCGGCATTAATCATCTGGCTATATGATACTACCATTGTCTATTGATGTTTACAATCTTAATGATGTTTTATAATACTATAGCCTTTCGAGATATCATATGAGGTACGACTGGGCATAGGGCATAGGGCATAGGCCTCCGTGGGCATAGGGCATAGGGCATACCTCACTTTTTTGAGAACCGCTATACTTTAATCTCAATAGTCAAACTCTGAAAATTTGACTGCTGATATTTTACAAAAAGTTTGGCGAGCGGGCGGTGTCCGATCGATAAATTGTGGAACAGCAGAGAAAGAAAAGAAACAGAGGAAATCGCGGCCTCTATGGCTGTTTACCGCGATAGGACGCTTTTAGAGCATTCGTGATTCGGCATTCGACAAGAAAAACAATCGTCTCAGCAATTAACAACGTCTTCACCATCAGGGGGATTGCTATGTTAGAGATCGATCGCGAAAAGAAAGCCATCTTCCCTCTTCCCTCTCCCTTCTTCCTGACATCCGTTACATCCGTTACATAATCCGTTGCCGAACTTCCTTCTTTGCAAAGTTCAGAGAACATCCTGCAAGACTTTGCGAGTATGTTTCCAAGCGGCCATGCCCATCACCGAGACCAAAAAGCCCAAACTCAGCAACACGATCCGCAAGCCGAGGTCATCCGAGCCGACTGCTTTGCTGACACCATCAGTCACCGGGCCAGTAATCGCTAAAGGCAGGCTCAGAGCAATATTAATCGCATTGTTTTCCAATCCAAAGACTTTTCCCCGCATAGATTCTGGAGTTTTTTCTTGAATCAGAGCCTGCATCGGCCCGTTAATCAAGGAAGCACCAAAACCAAACAGAGCACTCAATCCGAAACCCACCCATAACTGTCGAGTAAAGGCAAACATTGCTAATACAAAACCCATCATCAAGAAACCGATTAAAGGCAGAGGTTTGTGGTGCATTCGATCGCCCCAGTGTCCCAAAAAGGCTGCACCGAAGACCATTCCAATTCCCGCAGCAGCGAGCAAAAAGCCAAATTGAGTTTCTTTGAGACCTATTTTGCCTGAAAGCGCGATCGCCAGCACCTGAAGCGCCGCAAACACCGAATACAAAATGGTCAACTGCACCATCGCGTTGCTGACAAGGTGATTGTGTTTCAAATAGCGCAAACCTTCTTTGAGATCTTGCCAAGGATGGACGTTTTTGCCACTGCTGCCGACATGACCTTCTTTGATCTGCATGGCATAGATCAAACCTGCTGATATCAGGTACAACCCGCCCAGCAAAAACTCTTGAGAACTCGATCCGAAGCTGTGTTTGACCCAACTAAACAGCGGTTCGCCGATCGTCATCCCGACAATAATCCCGCCCATTGTGGACGAGGCGAACAGCGCATTTGCCGACATCAGTCCCTCTCGCCCCACGGTCAGGGGGATTGCAGCCTGCTCTGCCGGAGCAAAAAATTGCGTTACGGTAGAGATTAAAAACGTCATCGTCAACAAAACCACAAAAGCTTTGGGCAAAAACGGCAAAGCTACAATCAACCCGGCTCGAATCACGTTGCAGGCGACCAGCATTTGCTTTTTGGAAAAGCGGTCTACCACGATACCGGCTACGGAACCAAAGACGATCGCTGGCACGGTGTAGGCGATCATCACCGCTGACAGCATAGAATTTTCCGAATGTTGCCAAGAAACCGGCCAGGGTCGGTAGTCGCCGGTTTTCAGCAGAATAATCAGCAATACGTAAAAGATTTTATCCGCCACTTGGGCCAATAACTGGCCCGTCCACAAGGCGAGGAAGGGGCGATTTCTCAGTAGGGCATCAAGCCCGCTGCGGTCAGGGGGAGGGCTGGCTGGGTGCATAAGAATAGTTTAACTGACCGCCTCTGGCAATTATAGTTTTCAGCAATATGTGCAAATCTGACATAGCAAAGCGGAAACTCGGAAAACTCCTGTCTCCTGGGTTCTTTTTCTGTTTTAGCAGATCCGTGGCGGAGGGCTTGGGTCTTTTTCACTCTACCGCGATCTATCGGAGCGGAGATCCCGCGCCTCGGGCCAATGGGAGAATATTGTTAAAGATTGGCGTGCCTCTCATCGCGAGTACAAAATAAGGTAGTATATTTTACAAAATACTTAATACTAGCAGTGATATTAAAAGATGTCACGCGATTTAAGTAATATAACGAAGGTACTAACTGTTAGGAGTGAAAAACTTGAAAAAGGTTGAAGCTATTATTCGCCCCTTTAAACTAGACGAAGTGAAAATCGCACTCGTCAATGCTGGTATTGTGGGGATGACTGTTTCTGAAGTTAGAGGTTTTGGCCGTCAGAAGGGCATGACAGAACGCTATCGCGGTTCTGAGTACACGGTTGAGTTCTTGCAAAAGCTCAAGGTCGAGATTGTGGTGGAAAACGATCAGGTTGACATGGTGGTTGATAAAATTATCGCGGCTTCCCGCACGGGCGAGATTGGCGACGGCAAGATTTTCATCTCTCCTGTAGAACAAATTATTCGGATTCGGACTGGGGAAAAGAACTTGGAGGCTATCTAAGATACTGGGGCATTGGGCATTGGGCATTGGTCTTTGGTAACTGGTCTTTGCCCAGGAAAAACCTATTTCCTGTTTAGTTCTGATACCTAAGTCTCAATATCCAATGCCACAGTGACCCACTGTTTTGGCTTTTTTAATCATTAGGGGTTGACAAGGTTCGCCATTTGTGGCATGAGAGCGTGGAAGGCTCGGCCGCGGTGAGAGTGCGATCGCTTGATATCCGGTGTCATTTCGGCAAAAGTCTGTTGCTGTGCGGGTACGTAGAAAATGGGATCATATCCGAAACCTCCCGTACCGCGAGGAGTATGCAGGATTTCGCCTCGGCAAATTCCTTCTACTTGCAAGGCAATTGTACCGTCGGGACGGGCGATCGCGATCGCGCAAACAAATTGTGCTTCCCGGTTTTGTTCGCTACCCAATTCTTTGAGAAGTCGAGATATCCTGTCAGCATCGGTTTTGCCGTAGCGCGCGGAGTAAATCCCAGGTTGGCCGTCGAGTGCATCTACCATTAAACCAGAATCATCGGCGATCGACCATTTGCCCGTTGCTTTTGCGACTTCAGACGCCTTCAAGCAAGCATTAGCAATAAAAGTTTCGCCTGTTTCCTCGATGTCCAACTCTTCCGGTTTGAGCTCCAATTCCCATCCCAAATCCTGAAGATAAACTTGCATTTCCTTGAGTTTACCCGGATTGCCCGTAGCTACAACTAGCAATTTGCGATCGGTCATTATTTCTCTTAAAACTTACGGCTCCATATTAACAAACATATTGGGGAAATGGTTGCAACAAAATTCCCAAAATCTTATCAACATCTTGAATATAGTATTCAATCTGATCGATATAAACAATAGTTTCCTCCAAAATCAAGAATTTCCAATTAGTACCCGTCGTCACCGCGCCGTAAATGCGATCAACCTCACTATCTTGGTTTTGATTGAAACATTGGGCCGCTACCATTGCGGCTACGCATTGACCCAAACCCCCAATAATATCTTCCTTTTTTGCCTCAAAAATTGTTATAACCGGAGCACTGATGAACAATTGTTCTGAAGAACCGCTAATAATATAATCGCAAAATCCTTGCAAACCTCTTTCTGGATCGACAGTAAAATCCTTACCGGAAAAAAGAGAAACTCGTTTGTTTAACAATCTCCGAACTTCTGCTAATATCGGGGCAATCAAAAATTCTGATCGAGCTTTTTCAGTGGAAATAAAAGTTGCTAGCGGTACATAATCAATCAGGATTGTTGTTAAAATTTCAGAGGGTGAAACTGGTTTTGTGTCGGCAAATAAATTGCGGCTTTCATCTAAGGTTAATCCAAAATCTTTTTTAACTCTCGCAAGGCTGAAATCGCTGTAAGCCATTTCCTTTTATCCTACAATTCATCTGATATAGCAATAGTATTTCATTGTGAGTAAGATTTTTTTTACCGCAGAGGGCGCAGAGGACGCAGAGAAAGAGAGATTTGAGATCGAGTCATCGGCGTTTGTGTTCGTCGATATGCGGTAAAAAAATCCGATTAATTATGCGCCCAAGTTTTCGCCCAGTTTAAGTTTTGCATAACTTCTTTCAATGTCGCTGCTTCTGAATACAGCCGCAACACTGGTTCGGTTCCGCTAAACCGAATTAATAGCCAGCTTCCGTCAGCTAAACGGAATTTATATCCGTCAACTTTGTTGCAATCTACAACAGCTTTGCCGGCGATTTCTGTTAAGGGTTGATTTTGCAGCAACGACAGCAAACGCGACCTTTCTTCCATGTTTGCTAGGTGCAAGTCGATTCTGTCATAAGCTGAAGTAAAGCTTGTTTCTTGTTGCAGTCGGCTGTAAATTTCGCTTAAGTCTTCCCCGGATTTGACAACTGCTTCTAATAAGTACAGCGCTGACAGTAAAGCATCTCGTTCGGGGATGTGTGTACCGTAGCCAATTCCTCCCGATTCTTCGCCGCCGACTAAGACTTGGGTGGTCAACATTCGATCGGCTATATACTTGTAACCGATCGGCGTTTCAAATAATGGCAAGTCGTACAGCTTGGCAATTTTGGGAATTATGTCTGAACCGCTGACTGTTTTGATGACTTCCCCGGTCAAGCCGCGCCGTTTTGCTAAATGTTCGATTAAGATGGGAACTAGGATTTGTGAACTGAGGAAGTTGCCGCTAGAGTCAACGGCTGCAATTCGATCGCTATCTCCGTCAAATACAAATCCAATGGACAAACCAGAACTTTTTCGCTGGTGAGTACGCATCACCCGAAATAACTGCGACAGGTAGCGCGGCAAAGGTTCCGGTGCACCGCCACCAAACAGCGGATCTCGATCGCTGTTGACTTCATGTACCGTTTCTTCTAAAATTTGAGCTAATCCTCCGGCGGCGGCACCGTGCATTACATCTACAAATACTGTAATTTTGCCGCTGGCTATCGCTTCTTTAATCGCCTCAATATCTACCATTTCCCGCAAGGTTTTGCAGTAAGCCGGCCAAGGATTGAAATTCTCCACTTTGCCGGGATTTGCTGAAAGTGCCGCCGGATTTTCGAGTTTTTCTTCTATCTTTTGAGTAACTTCCGGCGAAACTGAACCGCCAAATCCCCCCTTGACTTTTAACCCTAAATATGCACCCGGATTGTGGCTGGCGGTCAGGACGATCGCACCCAAAGCATTTAATTGTTTGGCAGCTAAACTGAAAGCTGGAGTGGGGGCGTAGGATTCGCTAAGCAGCACGTCAAATCCTGCGTTTTGGATGGCAATAGCCGCTATTTTGGCAAATTCTTCAGCCAGAAATCGGCGGTCGTGACCGACAATGACTGTACCGCTGCTGCCATCGCTACCACCAGTTTGTGCGAGAACTTGTGCCGCTAGGGGAGCGACTAACGCTACGCGATCGAATGTAAAATCGTCAGCAATGATACCGCGCCAGCCATCTGTACCGAATTTAATAGGATTCATTGTTTAGTCACAAGCCATAAGTCACTCGTCTATTTTATTGGTCAAACGGGCGATCGTCACTAGAAACTGATAACAGTTGACTGTCAACTGATAACTGTCAACTGTCAACTGTCAACTGTCAACTGTCAACTGCCAACTGTCAACTGTCAACTGACTAAAAGAATGCCGGTTGGTGGCGGATCAAATTCAGGAATTCTTCGCGAGTTTTCTGTTCCTCTTGGAACACGCCCAACATGGCACTCGTAACCGTCCAAGAACCGGGTTTTTGTACACCCCGCATCGTCATGCACATATGGCTGGCTTCCATTACTACAGCTACTCCCTGCGGTTCCAATATTGTCTGAACTGCTTCGGCAACTTGACGAGTCAAACGTTCTTGCACCTGCAACCGACGGCTGTACATCTCGACAATTCTGGCTAATTTGCTCAATCCCACTACTTTTTGGTTGGGAATGTAAGCGACGTGAACTCGACCCATAAACGGCAGCATATGGTGTTCGCACATACTGAATACGCTGATGTCTCGTACCAGTACCATTTCGTTGTGACCTTCGTCAAAGATAGCGCCGTTGAGGAGTTCTTCGAGGGATTGACTGTAGCCGCTGGTGAGAAACCGCATTGCTTCTGCTACCCGCTTCGGGGTTTTGAGCAATCCTTCGCGTTCGGGGTCTTCTCCTACTCCCAGCAGCAGGGTGCGAACGGCCTCCATCATTTCTTCCTGGCCTACTTCTGAGGGTACGGGTACGTTGGATTCTTGGCCGTGCGAGGAATTGCGATCGGGTCGAGTGGGGATGCGCGGGGAGTTATTATCTGCGGTTTGTAACAGTTTCATGCTGTCAGTCGAGAGTGAGTTCGAGCCATTGGAATCGGTGGAAGATGCAATTGTCATAACAAGTTGGTGTGAGGGTGAATCGATTTTCGATTTTCGATTTTAGATTTTCGATTGGGGGATATATAGCCTTTCTCAAAAAGGTGAGGTACGAATTTTGACCTGAAAAGCTTGACCTTACAGGGTTTCTGTATACCTCATTTATCTGAGAACCGCTATAGCTAGAGATTCAAAGATTGTTGAATTCGAGAAAAATCCAGCAGTCTAAAATCTCAAGTTCACAAAACTCCTGCGTTGGACATGAGCGTGATTTCTTCAATTACTGCACTCGCTGGCAACTGAACTGCGTGCAGAATTGATTGGGCGACGATTTCTGGGGTTAACATGGCGCTGCGATCGAAGTCGGCGTCCACGGTGTCTGTGTCCCACATGGGAGTGTTGACAGAACCCGGACAGATTGCTGTTACCCGAATTCCGTGAGCCCGTTCTTCGGCGGCTAAGGTTTTAGACAAAGCCATGAGACCGAATTTACTGACGCAGTAGGCCCCCCAGTTGGGGAAGGCTTGGCTGCCGGCGATCGAGGAAACGTTGATGATGATTCCCGATCCGCGATCGCGCATGGAGGGCAAAACTCCTAAAATGCACTGCCAAACGCTAGTCAGATTGAGGTCTAGAACGCTCTGCCAGTCGGTTAGGGACGTTTCCGTCAAGGAGCCGGTGTAGCCCATGCCAGCGCTGTTTACCAGGATATCTACGGAACCCAATTGAGCTGCGATCGCGCTGATGCTGCTTTGCACTTGCTCAATTTTTGCCAAGTCTAAGGGATAAGCTTCTGCTTTCACTCCGACTGCTCGGGCTGCTGCGGCAACGGCTTCTAAGTTTTCCGACTCTCGGCTAACTAAGGCCAGATTTATGCCCTCGGCGGCGAACGCTAGAGCCGTCGCTTTGCCAATACCGCTGCTGGCTCCGGTAATCAGAGCCTGCTTTGTTGTTGGATGGTTCATTCACTGTCCTAATACTTTCGCTCGGCAACTCCCTACAGCGTTGCAGCCTTCTTCGGCAAATTAGACAACTGTCTGCTGCGGGTGATAACAGTTAATTATGAGATAAACATTAAGAACTGTTAAGCCGTGTCACCTGAGAAATTATAACACTGCTGACAGATCCGCAGAATAATGAGCTGTGAGTTATGAGTTTAAAGTTAAGAATTTTTAACTCATAACTGATAACTCTGAATCGATCGGCTCAAGCCGCAATTTCAGTGAATACACCGATGTGGCGAAACTTTTGATACCGGAGGTCGCGTCGCTGCTGACCCGTAAGCTGGGTTAGTTCTGCTAAGTTTTCTAACAAAGCTTGTTTGAGTATGGACGCAGCTTTGAGGGGATTCGAGTGAGCGCCGCCGATCGGCTCTGGTACTATTTGATCGAGAACGCCGAGGTTTTTCAAATCCCAGGAAGTGATTTTGAGAGCTTCTGCTGCCAAGTTAGCTTTACCGGAGTCTTTCCAGAGAATCGCCGCGCAAGCTTCGGGGGTGGCGACGGTATACACTGAATGTTCTAACATTAACAGCCGCTCGCCGACGCCGATACCTAATGCGCCGCCGGAACCGCCTTCGCCGATGACGGTGCAGATGATGGGAACGTCGAGGCGAAACATTTCTCGGAGGTTACAGGCGATCGCCTCTCCCTGTCCGAGCTGTTCTGCTTCTAAGCCCGCCCAAGCCCCCGGAGTGTCGATAAACGTGAAAATTGGCATTCCGAAGCGATCGGCGTGTTCCATCAACCGCAGGGCTTTGCGATAGCCGCCGGGAGCAGCCATGCCGAAGTTGCGGGCGATATTGTCTTTTGTGTCGCGCCCTTTTTGATGGCCAATGATGACTGTGGGACGCCCGTCTATGCGGGCAATTCCACCGACGAGGGCCGGGTCGTCTCCGCCGCGCCGATCGCCGTGAAGCTCGATCCACTCGTCGCTAATTGCCTGAATGTAATCGAGGGTGCTGGGGCGGCGCGGGTGACGGGCGAGTTGCAGCCGCTGCATGGGGGACAAGCTGCTGAAAATTTCTTGTCGCAGTTGGGCTGAGCGAGCTTCGAGTTTGCGAATTTCGTCGGTGACATCGACGCTGTTTTCTGCGGCGAGTTCGCGAATCTGGTGAATTCGGGTTTCGAGTTCGGCCAGGGGCTTTTCAAAATCTAAGAGTAAGGGTTTACGGTCTGGGTTTGGCACGCTGATAATTTCTATAAGGTTTTAAGGTTTTGTCGATCGACTATTTTCCGATCCTACCCTGTCAGGGGATGCTGAAAAAGAGGGGAAATTTGGAAATTTTGAGTTTTAAATTTTGTATGATATCAAATTCGGTAACATCCTCATTATCATCTAGCGCGAGCGGGAAGCTCGCGCTGCACTCCGAAAAATATTATTCCGATGCCAAAGAAAAAGTCAACTATTAAATTTTCAAATTTAACAGTTGACTTTCAACATCAAACTGACATTAATAAAGGTCTGAAACCGTGCTTGACAGAAATATGACCGATTTGCTCCATCTTTTCCACAGTAATTTGATTCCGTCCCCAAGAAAAATTGGTATACATTTTTTCAAATTCCAGTAGCATTGATTCAGCAAAACAGGCAAACAACTGTCTGCCCGGCACATCCATATTGACAATCTTCATAATTTTCCACTCAATATCGAGGGAATGCTCCACAATTCCGCCATTGAGTACGTAAATTTCTGGATGCTGAACCTGAGTTGCCAGATTTTTCGGATAGCCACCGTCAATCAATAAACAGGGTTGCTTCAATGTCTTAGGGTCAATTTCTACTCCCTTGGGCATACTGGCTACCCAGACTACAATATCCGCTTGGGGGAGGGCTTCTTCCAAATCCATAATTTTGCCTCGGCCCAATTCCGATTGCAAATCTTGTAATCGTTCTTTGTCGCGGGCAATGAGCAACAATTCTGCTACATTTGTTTTAACATTGAGCCAGCGACACACAGCACTGCCAATATCGCCAGTAGCACCACAAACGGCTACCGTGGCTTTTGAAAGTTCAATCCCCAATTTAGGGGCTGCTTCTTCTACTTGGCGGCAGAGGATGTAAGCTGTGTGAGTGTTACCAGTGGTGAAGCGTTCAAACTCCAACTTGAGATTGCGAATTTGCTTAATTTGCTGCAAGTTGAAAGTCTCAAAAATGATCGAAGAAAAGCCGCCTAAAGCCGTGATGTTAATCCCGTTTTTTTGAGCGTGTGCCATTGCATTAAGGATTTTGCGAGTGGCTGCTTTTATCCGGCGAGTGGCTAGCATTTCTGGCAGAAAACAGGACTCCACATAGCGGCCTTCTATTTTTTGTCCAGTGATGCTTGTTACCGTGATCTGATCAACTATTTGGGGCGGTGCGCTGCACCAAAAATCGAGACCTTGATCGGCATATTCTGGATAGCCCAGCTCGTTAGCTACTGATTGGGCGTGTTCTAAGCTGGTTAAGTGACCGATTAGACCAAACATTAAGTTGTCAAATGAAGGAAGATTGAAGATGGAAAGATGGGAAGATGGGAAGATGGGAAGATGGGAAGATTAAAAATTTATATTTTAAAATGAGGTATCCCATTTTTAATTTTTAATTTTTAATTTTTTTCCCATTCCTTATTTCCAAATTAACTAGGCTGCGAGGCCTTGTGCTGACATCCGCATGATATCGCGGTTGTTAAAGCCTATGTTGCCTAGGGCTTCGCCGTAGGCAATCATAAAGTCTTCGATTAAAGCGTCTTTTTCCATTCCCAAGACGCGGGCATCGTCTGCGACAGAGTTTAGCAGTCTCCAGATGATGGGCAGGTTTTGGCGGTTGGCAGCTTCGAGTTCGGCTTTGGATTCCTCAAAGTGAGCTTGCAGCCAGACTTCCCCAAAGTTGAGGTGGGTGTATTCTTCTTTGACGACGCCTTCGGTGATTTTGCGAGCAAAGTCATCGGCGACGGGGATGTAGATGTTGTAAGCTGCGATCGCAAAACACTCGATAATTAGCGATTGAATCAACAAGCAAGTTACAATCTGACCTTGGGCCGCGGCCGTCTGGAAGTTTTTGTGCAATTCCGAAAAGAACTGCTTGGCAAATGCCATGTCGGGCGTGACTTTAAGATTCCGGCCACAAGCTTGGAAGCCTTTCATGTGGCGGTTCTCCATCTTGGACAAGCCAATTAACTCTGCTTTTTTGTCAGCCAACAGTTCGGCCAGTGTCAGGTAATTGTCGTGAGCTTCTTGTTCGCCTTCAATCACAATGGCGTTGATGCGGCTGTAAGCATCTTTGTAAGTTTCGGTTTGAAAGTCAATTGTTGGGCTGGCCTCAAGCTGGGGCATAGATATGTAGTCTCCTCATATAAGCTTGTGGGATGTTTGGAAACCCCTTTTAAATTGGGGGTGAGTGACAGTGCACTTTACCTTTTTTGAACGCACCCCATCTAAATCAGAGATTATAGCTGAGGATGCTTTCGCCAAAGAACTTTTCTTTGACGTTCCGGAAAAACTGGCGTCCTCAGCGTGTTTGCCGGACTTTTGCCGTCGAACACTCCAGAAAGACTATCGCTAGAATGCTATCTATTTACTAATTACTTGAATTAGTCGTTAGTCGATCTTTTGCCCGGAAATAGATGATAGAAATACGGTCTATGTCTCCACCTTTCAGGGTTTTACAGTACCAACTCTATCTATAACATTATATCCTAATCACAACTTCCTCCCTAGGTACTCCTTCTTTCCTTCTACGACTATTATGTTGTTGTATGGGAATCTGGGATGCGATCGGGTTGGAGAACCTCACAGGCTTATTATTTTAGGTTAATTCACAAATTTATGGGTAAATCCTTTGACAGGTCTCAAGCGCTGGAACTGCTGAGTTTTATTTTGTTGCTGGCTGGTGCTGCGCTGGTGCTGCTGCCACTGGCTGCTGTATTTTTGGTTTCGGTATCACCATCTGGTGTCGGTGTCAAGGCCACAGGCCTGACTTTTGCGAACTATCAAGAGGCTTGGCGACGGGGCAATTTTTTGTTGGCATTCCTTAATTCTACTCTAGTGGCGATCGCAGTGACGGGTTTTCAGGTTGTGACTTCTGCTTTGGCCGGTTATGCTTTGGCCAGGCTGAAGTTTCGGGGGCGACAGGCCCTAGTTTTGGGGGTTTTGGCGACGCTGGTAATTCCGTTTCAGCTTTTGGTGATTCCCATTTTCTTGGTTTTGAAGTGGGGCCATCTGCTGAATACTTACGGGGCGCTGATTTTGCCTACGGCGGCTAACGGTTTTGGGATTTTTCTGCTGCGCCAGTATTTTATGACTGTTCCGGTGGAGTTGGAGGAGGCGGCAATGCTGGATGGGGCTAACCGCTGGCAGGTTTTGTGGCAGGTGATGTTACCTTTGGCCCGCCCTGCTTTGGTGACGCTGTTTTTGTTTACGTTTATCGGGGAGTGGAACGATTTGTTTAAGCCGCTGGTGTTTACGACGCGGCCGGAGTTGCGGACTGTACAGTTGGTTCTGGCTGAGTTTCAGGAACAGTTTACTAGCAGTTGGCAGTTGTTGATGGCGGCGGTGGTAATTGGAACTGTGCCGGTGGTATTGCTGTTTTTGGCCGGTCAGCGCCAGTTTATACGAGGGATTGCGGCGACGGGGATTAAGAATTGAGGTGGAAATGCTTGGCAATTAAGTTTGTAGTCATTTGTTGAACCATTCTCTAGAACAGGCAAGATGCCTGTTCCACAAGAACATTTAGTATTTGTGGAACAGACATTTTGCCTGTTGCTGACATTGGTTAAAGATGTGAGTTTGTAGTCACTCGGCGATTGAAATCGCTACTATAGCAATCCTAAATGATTATACTCGTTACCAGGCAGAGCTTGGGAACCAGTTAACCAGTTATTGAAACTGATTTAGGATTGCTATATAGCAATCCTAAATCATGTGTGAATTTCATACTCCCTCCCCTTACCAAGGGGAGGGTTGGGGTGGGGTAAAACATTTACGACTCTTCCAAGGATTGCTATCTACAAACGAACTTCACTTTAAGCGGACTAACAGATAAAGGTGATATCAAAGCTGTATTATGTGAATCTATGCAAAAACTCGGTTTATTTTTATTTATCGTATCTTTTCTACCGTGGTTGGCAGTCTTATTTGTTGTACCCTTCCTGCCGCTGGACTTTACCCAAAAAACTACTTTATCTGTCGTTCTGGCTGTTGGGCGGAAGTTGGTTTTTGGATTAGCTTAGTGCTGTTGGGGAAAGAAGTAGTTACCAAATATCGGCGTTATTTACATCCCCGATATCTTTGGAAAAAACTCAGAAATTTTAACCGCAGATGAACAGGGTTCGACGCCGATAATGAGCCGGGAGATTGGCGTTTATCTGCGGTCAAGGTTGAGCTATTCGCTGAAAATTTGCAAGCGAATAGAGCGTTCTCCGTCTCCGAAATCCACTTCAATCTTTTCTCCCGAAAGACTGTCCAAGCATCCCAAAAGCAACCGCAAATTGGGTGTGCTTGCTCCTGTATCCACGTACAATCTATCTGCCAAACTGCCTAAACGCTTCCAAATTGTGTAGAGTTTGACTACTGTTTGTTCTAGCTGTGCGGCTTGTTTTACAACGTCGGCGGTGGTTCCCAAACAGCCGACGCGCAAAGATTCTTCTAAGGCCATTTCCATGTCTAAGTGCGACTGATTGAGAGCTTGCACTTGGGCGGCGGCGTCGAGATATTTGGATAAGTTCTTGGCATCTGAAGTTAGCTGTTTGACAGTATCTACGTCGGGATTTTCTGCTACTTCTTTTTGAATTTCGCTTTGGTGAGATGGAGAGAGTTTCTCCATTTCTTTGACTAAAGGAGCGAGGTAGCGGGAAGGTAGAGAACCTGTAGATGCTTTTTCTTTGACTTCTTCAGGCAATAAATCTGAGTTCATTGCCATCCATTCGTCGGATAGTTGTTTGACTTCGCGGCGGGTGATGCGATCGCCCTTTGATGCCGCATCTGTTACCATTAGCTGTACTTCGGGAGATGCTTTGGCGGTTTCGACAAAGGCTCTTTTGCTGAAGTTTCTAATGGAATCTGGGTCTAAATCTCCTTGCTGGATCAGAGTGTCGGCACTATTAGCTAATTCTATCAAAGAATAGGCTTGACTTTTGCCAATTTCTCTTTCTTTGAGCCAGTTCAAAAAGCCTGTGCCGCGTCCTTCGCCACCTTTTTTTTCTCTGTCTCGGACTGTTCGGAGAATGCGTCCCCGCCAAATGTCGGTTTGCAAGTCGAAGCGATCGCACACTTTCCAGGCATTGTCAACCTGATTTTCAAAATCAAAGTCTGGTAGTTGTTCGTCTTCGGGGTCTGGCAATTGGAAATTGATATCGGTAAAGCCGTTGAGGGCTTCTGCAAGTTCTGCGGGATTTAGGGGGACTTCAGCCATTAGGAAAAATTTGTGTAGTGCAACAGCCGGTTTAATTGGGAACTTGCACGGGTTGACAGTTGATACGCTATATGTAGCGGTAAGGTAGGCAAAATTTACCTACTAATAGAGCTTTTGTGCAAGTCATATCATTATTGCACGATGGAGGGCGATCGGCGAAAAGATACTCAAAAAGACTCCGGGTACGCCCCTAATGGGACTTGATGCGAGTGGTGGCTGTGGGGGGATTGAGTTAATGAGCTTCGCGGCTAAACGAGAGCGGTTTATGTTTGTTCGCTGAGTAATTGTTCCTTCAATTCCTGACATTCTTTGACTAGCGGGATGCCTAATTCTGTGGCGATGGATAAGGCGCGATCGCAATAATCATTAGCTCTTGCAACAAGACATAATTTGTAGTATGTAAGACTAAGGTTATAGTAGACACGAGCTTGTAAATAATGAAAATCAGTGTCTTGCAGCAACTTTTCTAATTTTTCCAATGCTTCAGATGAATCTCTACCTTGCTGGTAATCCCATTCGGCAATTTTGCTCAAAACCGTAACTATAACAAAAGTTTCGTCTTCATCAATCAAGTTATTTTCAGCTTGTTTATAATATTGACTAGCTTTTTTCTGATATCCAATACGACTGTAGCAGATAGCAAGCTCCAGATAAGCCCAAGTTTTACAGCTTTTGTCATCGGCAGTTTCGGCTAACTTTAAAGCTTTTATTGCAAAAAATTCAGCTAAAGGATGCAACGACAGCGACATTAAGTTGAAGCACTGAGCAATGCTATAAATTATCCTAAATTGTTTAATATTATTACTTCTCGTGTCTTGAGGAGAATTTTTTTGTAATAAATTTTCGATTTGAGGTAGTAATTTGGGTATATCGAATAACAGCTTAAAAAATTTACGAGCTTCTTCTGATACTGTCATCCCAATTGCTTGAAAAGCAGCAACTACAAAACAACTAACTGCTCTTCCTGGTTTATTTGCATCTATATAAGCTCTTCCAAGTTCGTATAAAGCTAAAGCTTTTAGCTGAGTTAGGTTAGAATCATTAGCAGTTTTAATAGCTTTTTCACATTCATTTAAAGAGACTTGAAATTTACCAATTAATCTATTTGCTCTACCCGAAATTGAATAAGCTGCTACTTTTGCAAAAATAATTTTCTTGTTATTGGGTTCGTCTAATTTACCTAACCTCTCAGTAATTTCTATAATTTCTTGGCTGACTTTTAAAGCTTTATAGTTTTTTCCTAGATCCGAATAACAGACACCTATAGGAATGAGCATTAGTAATCTCGACCGTTCTGGCAACTTTTCAACAATATCTTCGCCCATTTTTAAAATACGAGTTGTATAGTTCCAAATATTAACTGAGCATCTTAAATTATCCAGATTGTCCTTGTTTGCTCCTAAAATTTTATCTAAAAGAGTTTTACAACAATAATTAAAGTCTTGAATTTCATAAAAGTGTTTAAAGGCTTCAAATGCAGCTTTTACGTGAGGTTTATCCTCATTATCAATAGCAATTCCAAAATAAAACTCCCCTACTTTGCGATTCACTCTCTTCCATTCATCAGTTAATTTTAACCTAGCTCGCGCTAATGCTTGAATTGCTGGGTGCAGGTAGTATTCTTTGTTACTAAACTCCACTAAAGAGCGATCTTTTAGGGATCTTACTGCCTGTGTTTGTTGTTCCTTGGGTAGATCCCACAACAAACACAATAGTCCTTCAATCGGAATACTCGGTACATCTTGATAGTGATAGCATGATAAACGGCAGAGCAGTCGGTAGGCTTCCGGGTAAATTTCTTCAAGACGGTTTAACTGCTCCTTGATTAGATTTTCAATACGAATCTCAACTAATAAATGATCATCAGTTTTATTATGCTCCTGCCAATAATCGGCTAAATTATCGTATCTTTTAATTGGATCGCAGAGTATCGTCATCGCTAGGGCATTACCTCCGTAAGCTTTGTGAATTGCATTAAGAGTTACAGTATCCGTTTGAATATTTCGGCTACAAAAAAACTGCTCCCATGCCTCCTCATCTAAGCCCTTTAGTGGCAATCGCTCAAAAGTGACACCAGGCTCTTCAAGGAATTCTCGACTGGTAATAAGGGTAACTGACTGTACAGAGGCATCAGATAAGACTGCTAAAAGCTCTAGATAGTCGCGGTGAGGTTCGATAAACTTGCCATGCTTATCAAGTGCAGGTTCAAGGTTATCAATCAGTATGCCCAACTTTCCTGTTTGGAGTTGTCGTTTTAGCTGCTGTAGTTTACCCCTAAAGTTTCGACTCGGTTCTTCACGTTCCTGCAGCAATTCATCAATCGCGTCTCCGACAGGGTTAATATAGGCAGTTGCTGTTGCCATCCTGAGTTTTAGATATTTTAATTTGCGAAACTTGAAGAAACATTCAGCTAAGGTGGTTTTACCAATACCACCTATCCCTTGAATAACAATAACTTTAGCCCCTCGATTAACACGCTGGCTTAGGTCTTCAATATCCTTTTCTCGACCTAACGGGGCCAAATATGGTTTGGAATCTCGTGGTGAACTGTTATCCACAATTTCTTCCCACTTCTCTATGCCAACAGCTTTACAGAGAGCCACAAAGCTGTCTTGGCGAATGCGTTTGCCTTGCTCCAATCGCTGCACAGTTGAGCGAGTAAGATGTATGTCAGTAGTTAAAGAAGGAGCAATTTGCTCCCATCCCTTCTTATTTCTTGCCTGCTTAAACTTTTCCCGTCCTTCTTGGGATGCTCTAAGAGAAGCCATGCTTATCACGATTTTGCAGTTTACTAGCTTCAATTTTGACTCAGTTTTTCCACTACTGCCACAGGTGAAGCAAAAGTCAGGCTGTGCAACCCCTTCAGCTAAGTCATTCTAAAAGTGTGGAAAGCAAAGTTGGCCAACAAGCTTCTCCTTAAACCAAACCACAAACAGGAGAAAGACCATGCAATCTCAAACCGATTCGATTATCCGCACTGGGGAACCAACGATCGCCCTCCCAACCAATGTTCAACCAAGCATACCACCGCAATATTGGGGAACTGAGGGAACTATCTTAGCGATCGCAATCCTGATCCGCTCAATTGCCCTACTAATTCACGTGCTAAAGTCAGGTCCTAAGAAGTAGTACCCGTGATCTGGGAAAGAACGTCGCATCTCCTACTTATGGGGATGCGACTTTCAGACAGAACTGACATACTCCGAGGCCTAGAAACCGGGTTTTTTAGCGAATCTATCGACCAAAACGAAGTATTCTCGCAAAAACTCGGTTTCTGACCACCCGTGCGTAAATCCTAAGCTACTCAATCAAAATGAGAACGCAGCTTACCGTCCAGATTTTCTCGGCGGTGTACCGTTAGCCCGCGAACGACGGATCAGCACGCTCATCACCTGCTTCGGATTAGCTGCACGCTGTACGGGGCTCCAATCGCCGACTTCGGCAAATCCCAGTCGGTACAAAGTGAGTATGGTTTCCCTGACACCCTTGGGCGAACCGACAACCGTTAACAGCACCACTTCCTGTTCGCATACTGCTGCTGAGTCGTCATTTGGCCGATCGAATTTGTTGTCGTCAGGCACGAATTCCTGTGACATAATATGTTCTCCTGGTTTTGGGTTTTCTAGGAAAGCCCAAAAACCTAGCCGCCCCGCTTCTCAACACATAGCAGGGCGGCTACAGAAAATGTTATGATTTCCCGTTAGCCTCCAGACTGCTCGTCCCAGTTTGGCGGTTATGCTGTCCATTGCTGTTAGCGCAGCTTTGGGCAGTGCAACTAGATTTTCGGGCGACGCGGGCTGCCTCCTCTACAAGCAAGCAACCTCTCACTTCAAAGCGTAGCCGCAGATGGGGGCCGCCGTCAATCGATTTTAGATTTTAGATTTTAGATTTTAGATTTGGGATTTGGGATTGAAGAATTGATCCCCGGACTAATCTGGGGACTTTGGGGGTTTTGATGCGGGATTGGCGGGTTTTGGGCGATCGCACCAATGAGACTCAGAAAACGATCGCCTTTTCAACTTACCAACTACAACGGCGATACTTTATCGCGTTCAATCTCCTCGTGGGGAGTCGTTTTCCCGTTCAAAATTGTGCCATCATCGGCCAGATTTTCTAGTCGATCGCGTTTCCGAAAGCGATCGCGAGCCGAGACAACCACCACATACAGAACCGGCACCATAAACAAACTCAAGACAGTAGAAACAACCATCCCCCCCGCGATCGCATTCCCTAGCGATCGGCGGCTCGCTGCACCCGCACCTTCTGGGTTAACCAGAGGAGAAATACCCAAAACGAAAGCCAGAGAAGTCATCAAAATCGGTCGTAAACGCTCTTGAGAAGCCTCAACTGCCGCCTTAGCAATTGAATACCCCTGCTCCCGTAACTGGTTCGCAAACTCCACAATTAAAATCGCGTTTTTACTAGCCAATCCAATCAACATCACTAAACCAATCTGGCAATAAACATCATTCGCCAAACCCCGCAACGACTGAGCTAAAAGAGCACCTAAAATCGCCAGAGGCACCGATAGCAAAATAATGAAAGGATCGACATAATTTTCGTACTGAGCCGCCAACACCAAGAACACAAAAATCAGCCCCAAACCGAAAATAATCGGTGCTTGACCCCCCGATTCAATTTCTTCTAAAGAACTCCCCGACCATTCATAGCCAAAACCCGAGGGCAAAACTTGAGCCGACACCTTTTCCATCGATTTTAGCGCCTGTCCAGAACTCGCTCCCGGAGCAGGAGAGCCAGTAATTTCAATTGACCTATACAAATTGTAGTGGTTAACAGTTTGAGCCCCCACCACCGGAGTTATCTTCACCAAATTGCTCAAAGAAATCATTTCATTCTTTCCAGAACGCACATACAATTTCCCAATATCTTCAGGGTTATCACGAAACTGTTTATCCGCCTGAACATAAACCCGATAATTACGCTGCTGGAGGTTAAAATCGTTCACATACTGAGCACCCAGAGCCGTTTGTAACGTACTGAAAACATCATTAATGGGAATATCTAGAGCCTTAGCTCGATTGCGGTCAACCTCCACAATTAACTGAGGTGTATTCGCAGCAAACGTACTAAATACCGCTTGCAATCCCGGTGTCTGATTTGCCTGCTTCAAAATCCCGCCCATAGTCTGGACTAAGCCATCTAAACCGCTGTTACCTTTGCGGTCTTGCAATTGAAATTGGAAACCCCCAAATTGACCTAAACCTTGAATAGCCGGCGGATTCACAGGGAAAATTCTAGCTTCTGGAATCGAGAAAAACTTACCCCGCAACTTACCAATAATCGCTTGTACAGTTTGATCTTCTCCGTGACGTTCTTCCCAGGCTTTCAGTGTAGTAAATATAATGCCTTGATTAGAAGTGCTACCACTAAAACCAAATCCACCCACTGAAAAAGTCCCGACAACTTCAGGAAGTTTGAGGATTTCTTGTTCTACTTGATCCATTACTTTCTGAGTGTATTGCAGCGACACACCTTGGGGCCCTTGAATAATTGTCATAAAATAGCCCTGGTCTTCTTCCGGGATAAATGCTGTGGGCACTGATAAATAAAGCCAAGCTGTTACTCCCAGAGAAGCGATGAACACGAGGGTGACAATAGTCTTAATTCCTGTTAGAAATATTAAGGATTTTCGATATTGCCGCTGTACCCAATCGAGAACTCCATTAAAACGGTCAAAAACCCAACCTAGCGGGCCACCAAACTTAGGTCCTCGACGCAGTAATATAGCTGAAAGTGAGGGCGTGAGAGTAATAGCAATAAAGGTAGAAAGCAGAACGGAAAAAGCAATTGTCAGCGCAAATTGTTTATAAAGCGCTCCTGTCGTTCCGGGGAAAAATGCCACTGGCACGAACACTGCCATCAACACTAAAGAAGTCGCAATTACAGCGCTAAAAAGCTCCCGCATTGACTCAAAAGCCGCTTGGCGGGCATTCATCCCTTGGCGGATCATGCGGTCAATATTTTCTACTACAATGATAGCGTCATCAACCACTAATCCCGTCGCTAATGTCAGACCAAACAGAGATAAACTGTTAATCGTAAATCCGAAAAGTTTGATAAACGCAAACGTCCCAATCAAAGAAATTGGAATTGTGATGATAGGAATAATAGTTGTGCGCCAGTCTTGCAAGAAAACAAAAATCACTATCACCACTAGCAAGACTGATTCAAATAATGTCTTGACTACTTCTGCCATCGACTCTTCTACAAACAAAGTCGTGTCCAGCGCTACTCTATGTATCAACCCCGGAGGGAAAGCAACAGCTAGTTTTTCCATTTCTGTTTTGACGGCATGGGCAACATTCAAAGCATTACTTCCTGGCAGTTGGTAAATCCCTAAACCTACTGCATCATTGCCTCGAAATCGCAGAAATGAGCTGTAATTCTCTGCCCCTAGTTCTGCTCTCCCCACATCTTTTAATTTAACTAACGTTCCATTGGTCTCTGTTTTGAGGACGATTTCTTCAAATTCTGCTGGTTCTTTCAGGCGACTTTCAGCACGCAAGTCAATTTGATACATTTGTCCCTGTGGAGCAGGTTCTTGCCCAACTCTCCCAGCACCAACTTGCAAGTTTTGTTCGTTGAGAGCCCTCGTTACATCTTGCATTGTGAGACGGCGAGCTGCTAATTTATTCGGGTCTATCCATAAACGCATTGCATAGCGTCTTTCCCCAAAAATTCGCACATCGCCAACACCTTTTACCCGCTTTAAAGCATCTGCTAAATATAGGTCAGCGTAGTTGCTTAAAAATATGGTGTCGTATTCTTTATTTTCTGTAAATAAACCGATCGCTAATAGGAGACTTGTAGATTGTTTGGTAACTGTAACTCCTGTGCGCTGTACGGCATCTGGTAGTTGGGGTTGAGCAACTGCCACTCGATTTTGAACATCGACGCCGGCAATGTCTTTATTGCGCGATGAATCAAAGGTAGCTGTAATAGTGCTAGTGCCATCGTTACTACTACTGGAAGTTAGATATTTTAGTCCTTCAACGCCGTTGATTTGCCTTTCTAGGATGTTGGTAACGGCATTTTCGACAATTTCAGCACTCGCCCCGCTATAGTTAGCTGTGACGTTGATTTGGGTGGGGCTGATGTCGGGGAAGCGCTCGATCGGCAATGTGGGAATGCTAATTGCGCCTACCAAAACAATAATTAAGGCGCAGACGCTAGCAAAGACAGGTCGTTTAATAAAGAAATCTGCAAACATTATTTGGGTAATGGGTAGTTGCGGATGGCTAATGAGTAATTGCTAATGGCGATCGGGATTTAAGGATTTAAGGATGAACAGGATTAATTCTAGTCACCCTCAATTTAATCCTGTAAATCTTGAAAATCTTGTTCATCCTGATTCAGATATTAATTTTTGCTCCCCACTGGTAATTGGGGTTTTTTCCCTTCTGGTACCTCTGGTTGTTGCGCCATAATCGGAACACCGTCTGTGAGGTTAAGGATGCCTGCGGTAACAATTTCTTCGCCTGCTTGCAAACCTTCGATAACTTGATAATTATTCCCCTCAATTGCTCCCAATTTCACGGACTTTTGCCGTGCTATTAAAGGTGGCGCTCCAGGTTGTGGCTGTTTTGGCTTTTGAGCTGTAAAGACAAAAGTTTCTCCACCTAAGCGAGTGACTGCTGTTACTGGAACTAAAATTCCGGGGTTCTGTTTCCAGATGACTTTAGCTTTTACAAACTGGAGATTAAGCAGTTCGCCAGTGGGGTTGGGAAAGGTGGCTTTAGCTAAAATTGTTTGGGAATTGGCGCTGACGTTGGGGGAGATAAAACTGATTTGACCTTGGGCGATCGCCTTACCTTGAGCGTCGAGCATTTGTACTGGCAGCCCTAAGCGTAATTGAGGCATCCGTTCCAAAGGAATTGATAACCGCAAGTCTAGCAATTGGTTCTCAGTCAGGGTGGCAATGGCATCACCTTTTTGCAAGTAATCACCTACTTTCACTGGTATGTCGCCGATGACTCCCGCGAAGGGCGCGATGACCGCAGTTTCTTGTAGTTGTACTTCAAAGCCGCGCACTTGAGCCGCGGCCTCGGCAACTTGCGCTTCAGCTTGATCGAGCTGTTCTTGGCGGGTACCGTTGGCTAACTCGGCTAATCTACTCTTGGCTTGTGCGACTTCTGCTTCGGCTTTGGCTATTTCCTCTGGGCGCGAACCGTTTTGCAATTGCCGCAAAGCTTGCCGCTGCTGTTGCAAGGCTGCTGTGCGGCGCTCGATCTCGGCTTGTCTGTTCTTTTGTCGCTGCTCGAACCGCCTTTGAGCTTCTCGGAGATTGGCTTTGGCTGTGCCTTCTTTTTGGGTGTATTGCTCAAGGGTGTTCGCGGATTCTGCGCCTTCTTTTGCCAATGCCTGATATCTGGCAAGCTGCTGGCTGGCTAACTTTGCTTCGGCTGTGCTTGCTTCTATTTGCGCTCTGGCTTGGGCGATGTCTTCTAAGAGGCTACCGGTTTGGGCATCGGCGAGGTCGGCTTCAGCTTGGCTAACGCGGGCTTGGGCTTGGCCAATTTCTTCTGGCCGAGAGCCCGATCGCAGTTGAGCGAGGTTGGCTTGGGCTTGGGCGACTTGGGCTTGAGCTTGGGCGATTTCTTCGGGCCTGGCTCCTGCTTGCAATTCGGCTAAGTGGGATTGAGCGCGGATCAGGTTGGCTTGGGATTGCCTCAAGTCAGCTTGGGCGCTGTCGCTTTTCATCCGGGCGATGGCTTGTCCTTGGTTGATGAAGTCGCCGGATTTGACAAAAATCTCCGTGACTAGCCCTTCTGCTTCGGGTTTGATTTGTACTGAACGCTTGGCTTCTAAGCTGCTAACAAATTCGGAAGCATCTTCGACTGAGCTGGTTTTTACGGCGGCGAGCTTGACTGGTATGGCTGGGGGTTGGGCTGCTGCTGCCTGTTGCTGTGGGCGATTCTGACCCGATTGCCACGAGTACCAGCCGAAACCTGCTGCGCCTGTGGCGATCGCGATCGCGGCAATTAGAGGCCAGCGCGATCGTGGTTTAGCAACAGGTTGGGGGCGATCGGCAATAGGCGGAAAATCATCCGGTCGATCGCTGTCTGCATCGGTTGGGTGCAGTTCGGGTGTGGCAGGTTTTTGCTCTTCTGTTTCAACGACGGATTCTGGGGATTTAGAATAACTCATTGGCAGCACCACTTAGATTTTTTTTAACTTCTGACTGAGACTTGGGCGAAATCTTTGATTTTCCGGCGTTCCCCTCCAACATGGGGGAATAAGGACAAGCGATTTTAAACAGGATGGAATCGGGAAAGTCCCTTTTTAATGAGGTTGGGGGATGTGCAGGGCTTTAGTCCGATCGCAGTTAGCCAAGCCAGGGAGTGATTATTTTTAGGAAAGCTTCTTGTTATCTCTCAAAAGTTACGATGGCAGGCAAGATTACACATCCTTCTTATGACTCACCTGAGTGGGTGAGTTGGAAGGATTTTCCCTTGGAGTCGGCGGATTCAGCGAAGGGTGGGGAGTCACGCACTCCGGCGATCGCGCTTTTTTCCTTGGCTAGTTGCTCGGTTAACCACTCTATCTCTGAGGCCAGCACTGACTTGCAGCGATCGCGAGAGGCGAATTGATAGTCATCGGTTAGTGGATATTCGCTCTTGAGGCTTTCGATGTAGTCTTGACGGGTGTAACAGGCTCGCAAGCGGTGTTCCAATAGCTTCAGCCGTTCTGCGGGTTCTAAGTCGCCAAAAAAGAAAAACTTGATTTGGAACCGGGAACCACTGTTAACCCAGCTTTCTTGAGGGTGTTCGAGCATTTTTTGCCGCCACAGTTCGCGCCCTTTGGGGGTAATTCCGTAGATTTTGCGCGGACAGCCCGCATCTCCGGCTTCTTCGGCTATTACCGAAATCTCCCCTCGCTCTTCCAATCGCTTCAGCAGCGGGTAAATCGCTCCGTAGTTGACGCTGATGCAACTGCTCATAAACAGCTCCAGTTGTTGCTTTAGCCGATAGCCGTGCAGGGGTTGCAACTGTAGCAGCCCAAGGGCTGATAATTCAAGCATTTATATCAATTTGATATTATAGTTTGGATTATATCACTATATCGGACTCAAGGGCGATCGGGTCAATCGATTTTCGATTTTCGATTTTCGATTTTCGATTGACTTGCGCGAGATAAATGCGGGGGCTTGAGGATTTTCGATTGATTCCACGGATAAATCACGTGGCGGGTACCACCTTTGAAATTCCTGGTCACTACCTACTTTCAAAGAAAATTGATACTTAAATACATAGTTAATAAACTTTGTCAATACCCTTAAGATATACTTTTTAATATCCAGAGTGAATTTTCTTGTGGAACAGTCATCTTGCCTGTTAAGCGAGAATGGTGCAACATTTCAGATTTCTGCGACATATCTCTTCTTGGTAAGAGGATCAGAACTTTTATTGGTAGGGGTTGGTTGAATTTTTTAACCCTGACACACTTGAGTATTTATTTATTGAAGATCGATAGCAGACACTGTTTTTTTGGTAGCTAATACTCCTATTATTTTTCTTAAGTATTGGTGCAAAAAAAGTGTTAGGTTTGTTTCTATTCCCCCTGTTTGTAATCTACGGATCTGTGAGATTATCGCTCTTTTTTGAGGAATTTAAAAAAGCCACGCAGCCTACGGGTAGTTAAACCCAGATGTTTTTCCCTGCCCAGAATCATCCCAAAAAATAATTTTTCAGGAAGAGTTTACCCGCTTATATGCTATTAATATGACACAAATAGAGTGATTTATCTTGAGCCTACAACCAAAGATTAACGTCCTGTAATTACTTGGAATAGCCAGCCAAAAAGCATCACACTCAAGAAAATCACGCCTCCGACAATTAATATCAAACCCAACAGCAACGCCGCCACAAATAGCCAATCGGCTTTTTTGCCTTGTTCAGGGGAACCTAAATGAGCATCCAGCAATTCTATATTTTTGACATTAGCTTTCCAAGCAACATCCAACAAATCTCCAGCCACCGGTACAGTACCAGCAACTGTATCAAATACGATGTTAGTGGCCATTTTTACTAAAGTCTCTTGAGGTACTCCCATTTGAGCGGATTTGAAGACAACATATCCTGCAAAAAGTGAACTGATTAAATCGCCGCCGCCCGGTATAAGTCCCAGTATCGGATCGAGTCCGATGCGGTATTTTGTGCCGGGAATCGGAATTGCATTGTCTAGTAAATGGCTGATCCGGCGGAGTCGGCGCAAGGATGCAACATGAGATGGGCTGGGAGTATTTGGGGAGGAATTTTGTATAGGAGAACGTGACATTTAATTGCTCTCGATTGCGATATTATATCGATTCCGGTTGCACCGGAATGATTGTTGACTGTTGACGGTTGACTGTTGACGCCGTGAACAGTGAACAGTCAACAGTCAACAGTGAACTCGAATTTACTATTCCGATGCTAACGGATTTGATATTACTGCTAGTTTATGATATTTGTTGAAGCATATTCTAGTTTTGTCTCTATGCCTCAAGCAAGATTTTTAGTAATTTTAGTCGATCGGCTTTGGTTTGTTTTTGAATGGACAGAAACCCGGTTTCTGTTCAAAACCGGGTTTCTTGCTTCTAGCTGGGGGCTTTTAATTTAGCCTTTTATTTGTTGCCTTCAGTGAAGTCGGCGTCAATTACGTCGTCGCCGCCGCCAGTGGGGCCACCGTCTCCATAGCCACCAGGGCCACCGGGGCCGTCAGTCGGGCCGCCTGCTTGCTGGTACAGGTTGCTGCTGACAGCGTAGAATGCTTGCTGCAACTCGGTTGTCAAGGTTTTGATGCGATCGTCATCTTCACTGGCAATGGCCTCGCGCAAGTCTTTGAGCAACCCTTCAATCTTAGTTTTGTCAGCAGGGGGAACTTTATCACCCAATTCTGCCAACTGCTTCTCGATTTGATAGGCTTGAGAATCAGCTTGGTTTTTGCGATCGATCCTTTCGCGACGCTCTTTGTCAGCAGCCGCATTCGATTCGGCTTCCTTCACCATGCGCTCGACTTCATTGCTGGGCAAAGTAGAAGCACCAGTAATGCTAATAGATTGCTCCTTGCCAGTACCTTTATCCTTAGCAGCTACATTCAAAATACCGTTAGCATCGATATCGAAAGTAACTTCAATTTGAGGTACGCCACGGGGGGCTGGTGGAACTCCATCTAAGCGGAAGGTTCCCAAATCCTTGTTATCATTCGCCATTTCCCGTTCGCCTTGCAAAACGTGAATTTCCACGTTTGTTTGGCCGTCTACAGCAGTCGAGAAAGTTTCCGACTTCTTGGTAGGAATAGTGGTGTTGCGAGGAATGATTTTGGTCATCACGCCACCCAAGGTTTCGACGCCGAGAGACAGCGGAGTAACGTCGAGCAACAGGATGTCTTTGACTTCGCCGGAGAGTACGCCGGCTTGAATTGCTGCACCGACTGCGACCACTTCGTCCGGGTTTACGGTTTGGTTGGGGTCTTTGCCAAGGAGTTTTTTGACCAGTTCTTGCACCGCAGGAATGCGCGTAGAACCACCAACTAAGACGACTTCATTAATTGCAGATTTGTCTAATTTGGCGTCGCGGATCGCATTTTCTACGGGGATGCGGGAGCGATCGATCAAATCCGAGCACAGTTCTTCAAACTTGCCCCGCGTCAAAGTCGTGTCCAAGTGTTTTGGCCCGTCTTGAGTCGCGGTAATAAACGGCAGGTTGATTTCTGCTTGGGTAACGCTCGAAAGCTCAATCTTGGCTTTTTCGGCTGCTTCCGTCAGGCGTTGCAGTGCTTGTTTGTCTTTGCGAAGGTCAATGCCTTCGGCTCTTTGGAATTCGTTAGCGATGTAATCGACGATTTTTTTGTCGAAGTCGTCACCGCCGAGGTGAGTGTCTCCAGAAGTTGCTAGCACTTCAAATACGCCGTCGCCTACTTCGAGAATAGATACGTCGAAAGTACCGCCACCTAAGTCAAATACGAGGATGGTTTCGTTGCTCTTTTTATCTAACCCGTAAGCTAAAGCTGCTGCTGTAGGTTCGTTAATAATCCGCAGCACTTCTATACCGGCAATTTTTCCTGCGTCTTTCGTAGCTTGGCGCTGGGAGTCGTTGAAGTAAGCGGGAACAGTAATTACCGCTTGGGTAACAGTTTCGCCGAGGTATTTGCTGGCATCTTCTACCAGTTTACGGAGAACTTGTGCAGAAATTTCTTCTGGAGCAAATTGCTTGCCACGGGCGGGACAGTCTAATTTCAGGCTGTTGCCGACTTTGAGAACTTTGTAGGAAACTTCAGTGGTTTCGTGGGTTACTTCATCAACCCGACGCCCGATAAACCGTTTTACTGAGTAAAAGGTGTTTTCGGCGTTCATCACGGCTTGACGCTTGGCGATTTGTCCGACAAGTTGATCCCCATTTTTAGCATATGCTACTACAGAAGGTGTGGTGCGACCCCCCTCGGCGTTGGCTATGACGGTGGGTTTGCCGCCTTCCATAACTGCGACGCAGGAGTTTGTCGTACCTAAGTCAATTCCAACTACTTTTCCCATAGGGGTGTTCCGGCTCCAATCTCTACAAAATTTTGGTGTTTTATCTGTGCGATAGTCTGGTTATTCAGGACTGCGATTTTACCTCGCGGTTTACGGGTAGTGAGTCCTGCTTTAATACAGTCTTCGATAGGGTGCTGATCTCTATACTGCGGGCGGTAGACCTTGCGATGAAGGGGTATTTACCGAACCTGTTGGGGGACGGTTGCATCCGTGAGGCTTGCACCGCTACAGTTGTTGACTGCTTTTCTTTACTCTTCCCAATGTACGGTGTGCGATCGATTCGGGTATTGTGGCAAACCGTATACGTTGTGTTGTATTTGCCGTCTTTGTTGTATAAATTTTGTTTGGTTGGTAGGGGCGATCGGTTTTTTGACTTCCAATCAGGTTTAATATCAATTCTAAAAAGGGACAGGGCAATGCCCTATCCCTACCCGTTTACTTCCAGGCTGTGTCTGGGAAGGAAGATATTATTGAGGGAGAGCCTCAAGTCCGCCTCCTGGGAGTCTGGGAAAATTCTTGAATTTTCCAGCTTTTCATTGCTATTTTTTACCGAACAGCAGAGCGGCAGGAAAGTAACTCAGAGCTTCACCAATTGCCAACGTACCGTTACTTTCTACCGCCTGATTTGTAATTGCATCTTTCCAAACCGACGGCATTTGCTCGGATAATTTCAAATTAGTATCTTTCCAGACTGGTTTGCCGATCGGCATTTCTTCCGGTTTGACAATTCCCGTCAAAAACCGGGGAGCAATGACAATAACGGTAGTCTCTCCAAAGCTTCTGGCAAAGGCAACAACATTATCTTTAAACGTGCCAACTGCTTGCAGGGGCACATAGTCACCTGATTGAAAAACTTGCAAGTATTTTTTTCTCGCTTCTAGCGCTCTTGCCGTTAAAAATAACTTAATTCTCGCGTCTTCTCGCGTCGCAATCAAATCTTCAACCAGTTGCAAAATATCCGTCTGAGCTTGCTCTTTAATGTCCCGCAAAACCTCGATTCTGCGGTCAAAATCAACGGGACGGCGGTTGTCCGGATCGACGTGGCTTAAATCCCAGAATTCCGTCCCTTGATAAATGTCGGGAACGCCGGGAGCCGTGATTTTCAGGAGTGTTTGAGATAAAGAATTGAAAATTCCGTAATTAGCTACTTTTTTGCAGAAAGGTATAAATTTGTTGAGAAATGGATTTTGTTCCGAAGGTTCGAGAACGCTATCGACAAAGGTCATAAAACCAGCTTCGTAGTCGTTATCCGGTCTCAGCCAAGCCGTATAGACTTTGGCTTCGCGGACAGCTTTAATCACATAATCTTTCAGGCGATCGACATAATCAGTGTTTTCAATTCCCTCAAAGGGAAAACTGCCTAGCAGAGTTTGGTAGAGGAAGTATTCGTCATTAGTATCGGGAACCATCCGATTCACAAAGTTGACTTTTTTAGAAGAGTTTACCTCTCTCCAAGACCTGACTTGCTGTTCCCATTCATCGGGAATTTCTGACAAAACGTTTATGCGGGCTCGCACATCTTCGCCCCGTTTGGTATCGTGGGTAGCTGTCGCATTCATTTTGTGCGGCCAAGCGGCTTGCTGCTGTTTGTTGAACTCGTGAAAATCTCCCAGCGACACGCCGAACTGACTGGGATTTCCTCCCACTTCGTTGAGGGATAAAAGCCGATAGTAGACGTATAAAAGCGTGTCTTCCACGCCTTTTGCCATTAATGGGCCTGTCAACTGCTGGAGTTTCATTACAAAGTGCCGGCGCTGCTCTTTTTGTTCAGGTGTTAGGGTTTCTTCTTCTTCCAGCAACAACACCGTTTCGATAAAATTAAGTTCCTTGAGGAGTCGCGGTACTTGTTGTTTGGCATGGGCGATCGCATATTTTACGTAAGTGCGATCGGACTCTCTCAAACCATCTTGATTGATGTAAGTTCGGTAGACTGGAAAAATAGTCAAAACCGCCGCCAATGCTTTTTCCAAACCGGGACGAGTAAAGTCATTTCCCTGTCTCGATTGACCGGAAATATTCTTCAAAAGTTGAGCTAGATTGTCTACATCTCCCGCCAAGTTTTTCTCAACAATGAGCCCTTTTTTATCTAAAAACAACTGTTCGTAGGGAACGGTCAAGCGAGTAAATCTCTGATAAATTTCGCTAAATTGCTGTTCGCGATCGCACCGACAGAAAACGCCGTTTACGTAATTCAAAAAGTCGTAGCCGCTAGTTCCCTCAATCGGCCAATATGACGGCAAATCTTCTTCGTGTTCCAGAATTTTTTCAACAGTAATATAAGTGTCTCCGACTTTCTCCCGGAGCCGTTTCAAATATTCTGTGGGGTCGTACAGTCCGTCGATGTGGTCGATTCTCAATCCGGTAAACTTTCCCTCATCAACCATGTCGAATATCAGAGCATGGTTTTTGTGAAAAACTTTAATCTCTTCAACTTTTACCGAAATCAGTTCGTTGACCGTAAAAAATCTTCGGTAGTTAATTTCCTCGGCACCCACTTTCCAGAAAGCCAGACGGTAAAACTGCTCGGAAAGCAAATCGTCTAGCAAATTAAAGCTTTCGGCATTTCCCTTTTCTCCGTTAAAAAATTTGATATTTTCATCGATAAATTCCTGCACGAGGGGATTTTGATTGTAGAGTTCCCACAGCAGTCCTTTAACAAAAGCTATCTGATCGTATCGGGTTTTACCTTTAGTTTCTGAGGGGGTATTTTTAATTAAATAAAGAATTCCTAAAAACTTGATAAAATCTGGATGGCGTCTGCCTAATTCCCTGGCTAAATGCCCCAAATTATGACTGATAAATTTAGCATAAGATTCAATTCTTACTGGCAATTGTAAGCTATAATAATTGATGGTCAGCCCAATTTCGCTGTATTTAAGTTGAATCTCGCCATTTTCCAGACACTCTCCATAAAAATTGCCGAGCAGGGGAGCCAGCACTCGACCTCTGAGATGTTCGTAAGCGTGATTCCATTCAATATCGAAATAATCGAAATAGTCGGAATCTGGCCCGTGTTCCAATACGTCTAACAGCAGCAAATTTTGAGTGTCGTAAGCCATGTGGTTCGGCACAATATCTTGCAGCCATCCCATGTTCCGTTTCTTGATTTCGTATGTGAGGGCTTCAAAATTTTCTGATGTTCCCAAATCGGGATTGAGCTGATTTGAGTCAACGACATCGTATCCGTGAGAGCTGCCTTTTCTGGCTTTAAATATTGGTGAAGCGTAAAGGTCGGTAATTCCTAAATCTTCCAGATAGCTAAGGATTTGTTTGGCGGCTTCAAAGTTAAAACCTCCATGAAATTGAATCCGATAAGTTGTTGTGGGAATTCTCATCATGTTAATTTTGCTCCTGGTTTTTTAGGGTTTTCTTTTGTAATATAGGAGGCAGATCCTCCTGAACTGCATTCCCAGGCAGAGCCTGGGAATTAGAGAGGCTCTGCCTCCCGTTTCTTGTTCCTAGGCTCTGCCTAGGAACGCCTGTATTTGAGGCTCTGCCTCGACTTTTAATTATTCTAATTCGTAGAGTGCGAAACTCTGCGGTTTAACGGTCAATTTTTGCTCTGAAGTTATCTTTTCAGGCAAGCTAGAACCTGAACCCATCCATTTTTCATCAGCAGAGTCTAAAATTTTGTTCCACTTGCCTTGGGGAAGTGCAGCCGCAAAAGATACCTCTTGCCTGTTGAAGTTTAAAATGCAGAATATCTGGCTGTCATCTGTCCAGCGACGTAGACATAAGATTTTTTCCGCTTCAATGCTGGACACTTCTAGACTGTTTTTGTCGAGTTTTTTAAGGGCTGGTATTGTCCGCCGCAGTTGAATCAGATGTTGATGCCATTCCCAAAGGATTTTGTGTTTGCCTTCGGTTTGTTTTTCCCAGTTTAACTTACACTTATCGAAAGTCTCAGGACTCTGGGGGTCGTGAAACTCGCCTCGGCCTTCAAAGATTTTAAATTCTTGTTGTTTGTCTTTGCGGATAGCTTCAATTAAGTTTTCGTCCGAGTGGGAAACGAAGTAAAAAAACGGTGCTTCTTCTCCGTATTCTTCTCCCATAAAAAAGAAGGGAATGTAGGGAGAAATTAAGACGGTGCCTGCTGCGAGTTTCAATCCTTCAAAGTCAACTATTTTCGAGAGTCTGTCTCCCAAAATGCGGTTGCCGATTTGGTCGTGGGTTTGGGCAAACACCAGAAATTTATGGCCCGGTTCATCCTTAACAGAATTGCCGTGTTTCCGCTTTCTGTGGGGGGCGTACTGGCCGGAGTAAACAAAGCTTTCTTTGAAGGCTTTTTCTAAGTGTTCGCACTTGCCGAAATCTTGGTAGTATCGGTCGTCTTCTCCGGTGAGCAAGGCGTGCAGTGCGTGGTGGAAATCATCGCACCATTGGGCGTCTAGTCCGAAGCCACTGAGTTCTTTAGGACGTATTGTGCGGACATCATTTAAGTCACTTTCCGCTATTAAGTAAAGTTGCCGTCCTAGTTCTTGGGAAATATCGGCTGTGGCATCGGATAGTTCTTGTAAAAAAGGTCTTGCACCTACTTCAAATATTGCTTGAATGGCATCTAATCTCAGGGCATCGATGTGATAGTCTCGAAACCAGTAGAGGGCGTTTTCAATAAAGTAGTTACGCACGCCGTCGCTGTAGGCGTCGTCGAAGTTGAGGGGATCTCCCCAAATTGAGCCGTATTTTGAGGTAAAGTAGGGGCCGAAGTCCCTGAGATAATTTCCTTCGGGGCCGAGGTGGTTGTAAACTACATCGAGAATTACTGAAATGCCGTGTTCGTGGCAGGCGTTGACGAGTGTTTTGAAGCCTTCGGGGCCGCCGTAGGAGTTTTGAACTGCGTAGGGATATACGCCGTCATATCCCCAATTTCGGTCGCCGGGGAATTGGGCTACTGGCATGATTTCGATGGCGTTGATTCCCAATTGTTTAAGTTGTTTTAGCTGGGGAATTATTGCTTCAAATGTTCCGGCTTGGGTGAATGTGCCGACGTGCAGTTCGTAAATAATCATTTCGGCTAGCGGCACGCCTTGCCAATTTGTGTCACTCCAAGTAAAAATATTTTCATCTATTACTTGCGACGGAGCGTGTACGCCTTGGGGTTGATATTTTGAGGCTGGGTCTGGTCGCTCGGTTTTTCCTTCGATTTGGTAGGTGTAAAGGGTTCCTGGTTCGATGTCTGTAGCTGTGGTTTGCCAATAACCTTCGGCAGATTGTTGCAGGGGTATCAGGCGTTTTTTTGGGGAAACAATTTGGACTGCCATTTGTTTGAGGGTGGGCGCCCAAACGGTAAATTCACATTGGTTATTGCCGAGGTAATTTGCTCCTATCTTCACTTTGAGCTGTTCTCCTTATAAAATAGGTTGGTAGTTCGATCGCCCGACGCGCTATCAAATGCTTTGCCCTTAACGTTCAGCGCCTGTTTAGACGGTAATATTACTTAATATAACAAACAACTAACTTTAGACAGAGGTATCAAAGGCTAAAATTGTGTAATGGGCAAAAGTAGCGGTTAGTTATGTCTAAATTAGATCAGGAACCGGCACGGGGCCGATCGCCAAATTAACGGCCTGCAAGCGTTAATATTTCTGGTTGATATCATGTCGAAAATCTACCTAAAGGTAGGTCAAAAATCAGCGCGAGTGTGGACTTTATGGTTATGGCTTTTGGACGGGAAATCTGCTGCAATCTCGACTCGGCGGAGTCTCGGGAGTGGTTAGTCACCAACGGGATCGGCGGTTACGCTAGCGGGACGATCGCAAATCTCCTCACCCGCCGCTATCACGGCTTGCTGATAGCCGCCCTCAAACCCCCGCTGGGACGCACTTTGATGCTGGCAAAGCTGGACGAGACGGCGGTGTATCACGATCGCGCATATCCGCTTTATACAAACCGCTGGGCCGACGCGACGATGGAACCCCACGGCTACAAATACATCGAAAGCTTTCACCTCGAAGGCACGACACCAGTTTGGAGGTTTGCTCTCGCCGACGCTATCCTGGAAAAGCGGATTTGGATGCAGCAAGGTGCTAACACAACATATATTCAATACCGCTTGCACCGCGCCTCACAACCGATCGCCCTCGCTGTCAAAGCCCTAGTCAACTACCGCGACTACCACCACACGACGAGCGCCGGCGACTGGCAAATGAGCCTAGAAACCTTGGAACGCGGGGTTTGCGTGACTGCATTTCCCAAGGCTGCACCCCTGTACCTGCTGACAGATGCCGCACCAGAAGCCAAATTTCGAGTCTCTGCGCCCTTATACAATTGGCATTACGGATTGGATCTAGCAGCCGAAAAGCGCCGCGGATTGGATTACTGCGAGGATCACTTGCACGGGGCGACTTTTCACATGACGATCGCACCGGGAAGTTCTCTCACATTGATAGCCAGCACCGAGAAAAATACCGAACTCAACGGCGGTAAAGCTTTAGAAGTTCGTCGCACTTATGACCAACAACTGCTGCAAAACTGGTCAAAAGTGAGCGAATCTCCCGACTGGATCAATCACTTAGTGCTAGCCGCCGACCAATTTATCGTCAGTCGCCCCCTACCGGAGGAACCCGAAGGCAAAACGATTATCGCCGGATATCCCTGGTTCAGCGACTGGGGGCGCGACACGACGATCGCCCTACCCGGTCTCACAATCTGTACCGGGCGATGGGAAATTGCGCGATCGATTTTGCGGACATTTGCGCGGTATGTCGATCGGGGAATGCTGCCGAACCGCTTCCCGGATGCGGGCGGCGCACCGGAATACAACACCGCAGACGCCACTCTGTGGTACTTTGAGGCAATTCGCGCTTATATCGATGCCACGGGGGACGATCGACTTTTGAGCGAACTCTGGCCTACTTTATGTGAGATTGTTGATTGGCACATACAGGGAACTCGGTATAAGATCCGCCTCGATCCCGATGACGGTTTAATCTACGCCGGCGAAAAGGGCGTGCAACTGACTTGGATGGACGCGAAAATCGGCGATTGGGTGGTAACGCCTCGGATTGGTAAGCCGATCGAACTCAGCGCGCTTTGGTACAATGCTATACAAGCTATGGCAAGTTTTGCTCGAAAATTGGGCAAGCCTCACAATGAATACCAGCAATTGGGCGATCGAACAGCCGCCGGATTCCCTCGCTTCTGGAACGCCTCAACCGGTTACTGTTACGACGTTCTCGATGGCCCCGACGGACATGATAGCTGCCTGCGGCCCAACCAAATATTCGCCGTATCCTTGCCCCTAGACTCGATTCCTCCTCACTCCGCCAACTCCTCGTCAGCGGGGATACACCAGGAAACCCGCTATACACCGTTACTGACCCCCATCCAGCAGCGCGGCGTGGTGGACGCCTGCGCTCAACAGTTGCTCACTTCTGTCGGCCTCCGCAGCCTCTCGCCGCAGCACCCGCAGTATCGCGGCACATACGGAGGCGACCAATTGCAGCGCGACAGCGCCTACCACCAGGGCACAGTTTGGGGCTGGCTGATTGGCCCGTTTGTCTTGGCGCACTTACACGTATACAAAAACCCAGCACAAGCTCGCGAATTCCTAGAACCGATGGCACATCATATAATGGCCGGCGGAGTTGGCAGTATGAGCGAAATTTTTGAAGGCGACGCCCCCCACTCGCCTCGGGGCTGCACGGCTCAAGCTTGGACAGTGGCTGAGGTGCTGCGGGCTTGGTTGGCAATTAATACTGTGGGTGTTTAAATGGGGAATGTTATCTTTGGTGGAAAAAGAGATTTATGGCATTATTATTAGCGGGCGATATTGGCGGAACTAAGACAATTTTGCGCTTAGTGGAAAGGACTGTTAACGGTGAAATGAATGCACTTTACGAGTTCCGCTATCCCAGCGGTGAGTTTCCCGATTTAGTACCGATGGTGCAGCAGTTTTTGAAGGAAGCTGCTATGAAATTGGATTTTGCGCCATTGCCTGAAAAAGCTTGTTTTGCGATCGCAGGCCCGGTGGTTAATAACACTGCAAAACTGACTAATTTACCTTGGATGCTGGATGCGAAGCGTCTGGAACAGGAATTAGGAATATCACACGTTAGTTTAATTAATGATTTTGTCGCGGTTGGCTACGGCGTGTGGGCTTTGGATGCTAAAGATTTGCACATTTTGCAAGTCGGAAAACCCCGCCAACACGATCCAATTGCTGTGATTGGTGCGGGTACTGGTTTGGGAAATTGTTTTGGAATTCCAGAGGCAAATGGCATCAGGGTATTTTCTTCGGAAGGGGGGCACGGTGACTTTGCACCTCGTTCGGAGTTGGAGTTTCAATTGCTGAAATATTTGTTAGCCAAACACGACATTCCCCGAATATCGATCGAGCGTGTGGTTTCGGGACAAGGGATTGTTTCAATTTACCAGTTTTTGCGGGACAAAAAGTTTGCTCCTGAATCGCCGGAGATAGGGGAAGTTATCAAAAAATGGGAGTCAGAAATCGGGAAAACTGAAAAGACTGTCGATCCGGGGGCGACAATTGCACAGGCGGCACTCAAAAAGTGCGATCGGCTTTCGGAACAAACAATGCAAATGTTTGTAGAAGCCTACGGTGCAGTGGCGGGAAATCTGGCTGTGACACTGTTACCTTACGGCGGTTTGTATATAGCCGGCGGCATCGCTGCTAAAATTTTGCCGCTGATTCAAGAAGGGGGTTTTATGCGGGCTTTTACCCACAAAGGCCGGATGAATTCGCTGTTAGAAATGATGCCAGTTCGTCTTGTTTTGAATCCCAATGTAGGGTTAATTGGTGCGGCTGTTTGTGCGGCCGGTCTTTAGAAGATTGAAATTTTGACCGCCCCAATCCCCAGCAGTAGGGTGCGTCAGCCTTTAAATTCTCAATTAGCACAAAAAGTATCATGCTGACGCACCGATTCTTACCCGGTGCGTCAGTTCGGGAATTATGGGTTTGTCGCGAAATAAGGGTAGCTGACGCACCCTACTTAGCTAGAGTTATCTCATCTTTAAAATCTTCTCAGCAGCAACATCAGATACCGGCATCACCGATAACCGATTGCCTTTCCTCACCACCAACATCTCATCAGCACTAAACTTTTGTTTCAGTTCATCCAAAGATATTAACTTAGCAAACTCCTCAACAAACTCCACTTTCACAGTTTGCCAGCGAGGTGCATTAAACTGCGATTTAGGATCATAATATTCGCTATTAACATCGAACTGACTCGGATCAGCAATCCCTGTTTCCACGACGCGCACTAACCCGACAATTCCCGGTATTTTAGTATTAGAATGGTAAAAAAATACTAAGTCTCCCCGACTCATATCTCGCATAAAATTGCGCGCTTGATAGTTGCGAACGCCATCCCAAATGGAAGTGCGATCGTGCTTCAAATTCGCAATGCTATAAACATCGGGTTCCGACTTCATTAGCCAATAATTCATACAATCTATTCGCTTGGGTTAGCCAAATATTCTTGAATATTATCTAAACACTGCTGCATAGCTTTTTGCATAAAAACCTGAACGAGCAACAACCCAACGGGATAGAATACCGGAGAAGTCAGCATAAAATAAAACTCCCAATCAATCTGAGTTCCCTTTGCTGTAGCAGTGAAATTCCAATCTCCGCCACCAGAATCAATGAGTAGAGAAATCGGAAACTTAAACCCTCTAACCAGTCGGTAGGTTTGTCTTTCTGGCTTTTTGAAAGTAATGATTTCTTCATCAATCACCGAAGCGTCGGAATTTTCTATCCGCCGCACGCCGCCTTCACGCATCTCTCCACCATCTGCCATTTCTGCTTTAATAATTGCTGGAATTGGGCCATATCCGCGAAAGACTTTGGGCAGATTTGACAGGGAGGTAACAAAATCAAAGACTACTTCAGGCGATGCAGCAATTTCTACTACTGCGTTGGTTTTAACTAACATTTATCTCTCCCATGATCTGACTTGATAATGAACTGTGAGTTAAAAAGGCGTAATTTTAATTATAAAATATCCTTCCGCTTCTGCAACCACAGAGTCAACATTAAATAAACGAAAATATGCACGCACAAAATAGCCCAATTTAAACTCAAATTCTCCCAGGTTTGATCGTAAACAGGAGTAGGCTCAAACGGCTGAGGAAGCGTACTCCCATCCGGTAATGTAGTAGGCGCGGGAACCATCCCATTCACATTAACTAAAGAGCCGTAAGCACCCACAGACCAGCGGCTTAACATCAGCCAAGAAAACTTGCTCGCCGCACCTTCCATCTTAAACAAAACTCCCGAAAAAATAATCTGAGGCAGCAATAATAGAGGCAAAGCGCTATTAGCTTGAGAGCTATTTTTAACAATCGCGGAAACGACTAATCCGAGACTTATGCAGCTCATCAAAGTTAGGAATGTGGTAATACTTGCTCCCACAGGCCAGGAAATAAAACTCGGTTCGGGGGATTTAAAAGCAATTAGAATAACTCCTACCATTAACAACGTTTGCAATACTGCCAAACCGGAAAGTATGAAAAATTTTGAACCTAAATAAGCAAACAATCCTAAATTGACCAAACGTTCTCGCAGATAAATAGCAGATTCTTTAACAATTTCTTGCAGAGAAGTTGCCAGCCCTACCCAAATCGCCGCGCAGGTAAATACAAACAAAACTCTGAGTGCTAAAGGTGCTAAAGTTGCCTCCGGTACTCCAATTAACGGGTCTTTATCTCTGACGGCCAGCCGCAGCAAACTAATGCCGATCGGCGCTGTCAAAAGAGCTAAACTCAAGTTAACTAAGTCGCGGGAAACGAGTTGAAAATAGCGCTGGGCGAGCAGAACGAGTTGTTTGAGAAAAGATACAGAGTTTGGCTTGGGAGGTGCTTGTTTTTTTCCTGCGTTGCCAGTGCTGAAGTGGTTGACAATATAGCGATGATAGTATTCAGATTGTTTGAAATTTGCCGCCCACCTAGGAACGTTGGTTTTATCTGCTAATTCGTTGTAAATGTCGGCAAAATCGCCATTTTTTAGCTCGAAAAAATCGATCGCTTCCGCAGGCGGGCCGAAGTAACAGAGGTATCCGGGGAGACCCATAAAAGCAATACGATCGCACATCGTGATATTTGCCGTCGCGTGAGTCACCAGAATCACCGTCCGGCCTTGATTTGCCAACTTTCGCAGCAGTTGCATCATCTTCTTATCCAAACCCGGATCGAGTCCTGAAGTCGGTTCGTCTAAAAAGAAAAGTTTCGGGTCTGCTAAGAGTTCAACTCCGATGCTGACCCGCTTCCGCTGTCCGCCGCTAAGCTGTTTTACCAAAGCCTTGCGACGGTGAGTCATTTCAATATCTTCTAAAGTTTTTGCGACTACCTGATTGACATCTGTATCGGGAGGTAAGCGCAATTTAGCTGCATAACTCAAGACTTCTTCTACTGTCAAATCTGCGTGCACAATATCATCTTGAGGCACGTAACCGATTTGATTGCGGTAAATATTGAAGTTTTGGCGCAGGTTGTCGCCATTGAGAAACACAGCGCCGTTAGTAGTTTTTTCGATGCCTAAAAGCGTCCGCATTAAAGTAGATTTTCCCGCACCGCTACCGCCGACTAAAGCCACAAACTGCCCCGGTTCGATCGCCAAAGTGATGTTATCCAAACGCTTCGGAATCACCAGACTGTCAGCATCCAAACGAATTTGATGGCCGGAGTCTTGCATCTGCAACTCACCGCTGCGGTAAGTTAGAGTAAACGGGCCGATCCGAATTGCATCTCCCTCGGACAACTGTACGGAATTTGTGACTCGCTGACCGTTCACAAAAACCCCGTTAACGCTGTGGTCTCGCAAAATATAATTGCCGCGGCTGTCTTGGTCAATTGTGGCGTGGCGTCTAGAAACAAGCGGCGCATCTAATTGCAGCGAAGCGTTTGGATCGCGGCCCAACAAAACCGACCGATTCTTAAGAAGAATTGACTGCTTGCTAGAGACAGCAACCTGATTCGCCAGCGGATTAAAATAAGTCAGCAAAACTTGATTTTGAGGATCGAGACCGATTTTAATTTCTGTGCCATTTTTCAGACAATAACCGTCATTGGGAGTGATGCGAGTGCGATCGACAAATAAGCCATTAGTGCTCGGCCGCTGCCCGTCACCGTCGTAAATCCAGTAATTATCCCCAATTTGGCGCAAAACAGCGTGAAAATTGGAAACTACCTGCCAGGGTTCAGTGTCGGGTACGATTAAATCGGCACGAGTGCGATCGCGCCCCAATACGTGCTGCTGCTGTTTTAACTCTAACTGTAAAACCTGCCCTTGATTGCTTAATACTATATAAGGTCGATCGCTTAAAGCAGTCAGTTGTCCTATATTGCCTGTCATACTTCTATCGCGGTTTTTGCACTCACTTTTGTCAGCATATCAAAAAGTGGTAGTCATTAGTCATTAATCATTAGTCATTAGTCATTTTGGCAACAACCGACAAACTGCGAAGCCGATTAATTGCCGCCGCCAATTCAAACCGTCGAAACATGGCAAAATCCCCTTCAGGAAAAGGCGATAAAATATCCATCCCCTGCGCCTCAATATCTGCCATCACCAAATCTATGATTTCCGACAAAGTGCGTTTCCCATCCATGTATTGCTGCTTAGCATAAACCATTGCCGCAGCGATCGCCCTTAACTGTCCCCTGTCCACAATTTGCTCAACCGCACCCAAATCAATCTCCTCAGTTCCGAAAGCCAATTCATCAACATCCCGCACCTTCACCCGCACATCTCGCCGTCCCCGACTCGGATCTAAACTAGCAGGAATCGGCACTCTTTGAGTAATCTTACCAAAATTTTCTCCCCCTTCAGCCTCGCGACTAATCGAGTAATTTTTAGCAATCTCTTTAGCTTTTTCCGTCACATTATATGCTTGAAAATTCTCCAGTGCAATCACAGTATCTGCCACATCAAAATAATCGCCGCTGCCCCCCATGACTAAAATAGTCGATACGCCATAATCCGCATATAAATGTTTAACTTTATCAATAAACGGCGTAATCGGTTCCTTATCCTTAGCGATGAGTTCCTGCATTCTGCGATCGCGAATCATAAAATTCGTCGCCGCCGTATCCTCATCCACCAATAAAACAGGCACTAAATCCTCTTCATAAATTAATCCGTGTATCCGTGTCAAAATCCGTGTCGTGCCTTCCTTCTTCCTTCTCCCCACTTCCAAAGCCTCAATAATATTAGCAGCTTGCGACGTGCTACCGCTCGCATTCTCGGTATAAAATTGTGCAGTATCTCTACCTTGCGGCAAGTGGTTAATAAAAGGCGAAATATCAACTCCCGCAACACTTCTCCCATCTTCCGCTCTAATTTTCACCGCCGCCGGATTAGTCACCACAAATTCCCTACCATCTCCCGGAATTCGGTTGTAAACTCCCAACTCTATCGCCCTGAGTAAAGTTGATTTGCCGTGATAGCCGCCGCCAACAATCAAAGTAATGCCAGCGGGAATACCCATACCAGAAATCAAACCGCGATTCGGACAATTAAACTCAACTTTTAACGACGGCGGCGACTGAAAAGCCACAGCATTATTTAACAAAGGACTGTTGTCAACACCGCTGCGGCGGGGTAAAATAGAACCGTTAGCCACAAACGCAACTAATCCTTTTTCAGCTAACTGTTCCCGCAGCCAGTCAGCATCTTCTACAGTTTCAACGTGACGGCGACATTCAGCAGCATTTAAGTTAGCATACTTCAGAGATTTACTGACAATTTGCGGAATATCTTCGCACAGCATTTCAGCAGCTTGTCGCCCTAAGATACTGCGTCCGCCCGCTGGAAGTCCGACGGCAAATCGCAGTTCAACTCCTCCTAAATCTTCGATATCGGATGTATTTGAGGAAAGGATAAATGCCGAAGTTCGCTCTAAAACTTCTTGTCCGAAGCGAGTCACTGCAATCAAACCGCTTTTCCCAGTGCCGCGTAGGCTGCTGATGCTGTGTGCTGCTTTGTCAAACTGGCGAGTTAGGTAATCTCGCAAGGCTATTTCTAGACTGCGAGAGTTGAAAAGTTCGCGGCGAATTTGAGCAATGTTGGGGGGAACTATGACTCTAAATTTACTGGGATAAGCAAAGGGATCTCCCTGGACGTAATCAATAATTAATGTGAATTCTGAAAATTCGTAACTACCTTGAATGTCTTTGTATGCTTTGTAGCCTCGATTGTCTAGTTGCAGTAAATGCCGTTGCAGGCTTTCTTTGTTAGTCATTTATTATTAGTTATTAGTTATTTAGCTGGTTCCTAGGCAGAGCCTAGGAACCGATGCCCAGAGGCTCTGCCTCGCTTGCTTGGCGTGGGAAAATTGGAGGCAGAGCCTCCGGATATGCGTTACCAGGCAGAGCCTGGTAACGAGTAGATTACCGAATTTCCAATAATTTAGCCGTGGCATTAACAACAATTTGAGCAGAACCGGCGAAAAAAGCTCGATCGATAGTTGCTAATGTATCGCTAGATTGGTGATAGTGGGGCGATCGCAAATTTGCAGTATCCGTCACCAACACAGCACCAATTCCTTTATACCAGAAAGGCGCGTGGTCGCTCCGCAAAACATCGGGAGTCAGCAACCCTTTCAGGGGAACCGGCAGCGCCACCACAGGCGGCAAATCGGCTTTTCCAGACTCCGCAAAACTTTTCAATAGCAGCGGATGTTCCGCATCCCCAATCACAGCGATAAACTCGCCTTTGTCGGGAGAAGTTACCCCCGATGCTTCTAAAAAAGGTTGCGCTGTCAATCCTTCGGGATATTGCTGGCATCCGGGAGTGCGGCAGGCATAACCTACCATATCTAGGACGATCGCTCCTTGCAAATTTTTTAACCGCGCCTCGCTACCTGTAAATGCTAAACTGCCTAAAAGTCCGATTTCTTCCCTGTCGAAAAATGCTACTTGCAGTGTCCGAGGCGTGGGGCGAGAACCCAGCAATCTTGCTACTTCTAAAACTACTGCAACTCCCGTCGCATTGTCGTCAGCGCCGGGGGAGTTTGGTACAGTATCGTAGTGTGCTGCTACTAAAATTGCACCGGCGTTTGAGTCAGTGCCTTTTCTCTCAGCGAAGACGTTGATTCCGCGATCGAACTGCTGCAACTCTGCGGAAAATCCTAATATTTGCAATTGCTGGGAAATGTAGTCTCTCGTGAAAGAGCGAGCTCGTTCTCCCTCGCGTTCTCCTGCTAAAATATCTACGTGTTTCCACAACCGAGACGGATCAATTTGGGGCAGATAAACTGCATTTTTTTCAGCAGGAAGCGGTAAGGGAGACGGGTTTTGGGAAGTGTGGATATTGCGATCGACCCAAACTTCTGGTACAGCCGACAACCGCTGCCACGAGTCAGAACCCCAGCCGACAGCCGTCACCGCAACCAGAATAAATAGCGCTATCCAAATCAATTGTTTCATCAGTAAATCTATTTGAGATTTTAGACAGAGCTTACGCACTCTTGGCTCTCATCAACCGGGTTGTTTAGCGGAAGCGAGGGCTGCAACAAAGTCTTTTTGTAAAACCCGGTTGATGCGTCCAGAACAGTTATATTTTAGATTTTAGATTGGCACCAGAGTTAAAAATAAACCTGTTTCAAAAAATGAAACTCCAACATCTTAAAATTAGCTGCGCCCGAGGCAGTTTTGTATTTTTTATCGGAAAAAGCCTGTCAAAGCCTTGGGATGTTGCCGTCGAATCTGTGTTGCTTATTGGAGCCTTCGACGGCGACATTCAAATCACTAATTTACATTTAAACTTTACAAGTCAAAACTATTGTTTTTCCCACTCAATCTCCTTATTCTCCAAAATCAACCCGCTGCTGCTGGGAACAGCGTAAGGAATAGTTTTGGCCGAAAATTTGACTATTTCAGTTGGTTGTTGAAACCACTCGGAATAACTGGGATTTAGTTGGTCGTACAGTGCTTTTAAAGCTTGGATTTCTGCCTCTAGCTGCGCTGCTGCTTGATTGATTCTGCGAGCTTGTGTTTGCAAGCGCTTTTCCCCGGTTTGAACTTTGTTTTCTAGTTCTTGCCAGTGCTCTCCGGCCACCACTTTTTCTAGTTCACCTTGCTTGTAATTGAGTAAAGCCTGTTTTTGTTGCAGTTGCTTTTCAATATTTTTAGTCTCTCGGTCAATTTCCTGGATTTGCTGCAACCACTGCTCCCCAAAAGCAGCAGTTTGCTGGTGGAACTCGGCAATGGCTTCAGGAGTATTATTTTTGGGAAAACTGACTGCTACTCGGCACTCAGAGCGCTGTACGCCAAGTTTTTCCCGCGACTCTTGCAGGGCGGTAACTTCTGCTTGCAGCGCGCGGACTTCTTTTTGGAGTTCTGGGATGGTCTGACTCATGGGTTCAATTAGTTGACCTCTGCATCGATTTTAAGCTGATTGTTTATTTTTCTAACAAATCCCCGTCGCCTCCTTGCGGGAATTATCTAATTTTAGCGCGCTCCCACCCGGTGTCTAGGCAGAATGGCGGATAATTTGTGGCACAATGACTGATGACACATTTTAAATTAAGATTAAAATTATAATTAGTTATAAAGCTCAATTATTAGCTTGGTAAAATTTAATTTACAAATCCACATAAATTAATGGTGGCTGGGTTTTCCTATGGCAGAGAAAGTTCTGCTAAAGTTTTTTAAATTTATGGTTCATCCAAAAAATATTGGGGAGTAGGAAATAGAGCAAATGAAAATAATTTTTCAATTAATGTTGGGATATTTCGCGGTTGCTATTTTTGGTGTGGAATGTGGCATAAATCCCAAAATATTACCGACAAGTCTAGGAGATGGACATGGCACTCGCCCTGTAGAAGGGATTTTGGTTGGGTCTCACAAACATAGCTATTTGCGATCGGCATCTCGCCCCCTTACTTCTGCAAGTGCCTCATTATTTTTGGATAAATTCTCCCAAAGTGAACCAGTAAAATTACCGATTTACCATTATAGACCATCTCAGGAATCTCCTAGAAAAGAAGCTACTCTTAGATTAAAAACAATCGGTTATTCTCTGGTTTTTCTTTGTTTAGTAATCTCATTATTCATCCGGGGGAAGACAGTAAATAGCTTATCCAAGACGATGAGGTTAATCAAGCCGAAGTCTGAAACAGAGAATGACAAGCTACCAAAAGGAGAAAAAGTGTTATATCCAAAAAAAGAACAGGATATCTGGCATACTATTGCCCAAATGACCCAAGATTTGCAGCAAACTGCCGAATATGCTCTCGATATTTGCGAGGAAATGAACGTCTCGATAATTGCGACCACCCCCGGCGGTCATATCCTATCGTTAAACCAAGCTACCTGTCAACTTTTGGGATACTCTAAAAAAGAGTTGTTAGGCAAACCAATAGCCGGACTTTTTAAGAAAAGTGAATCCCCAGCCCCGGAGTTAGATTTAGGAAGTTTAACAGCAGAAGGTTCTGTCCACAACGTGGAAAAAGTCTACCTTTCCAAACATGGAAAAAAAATAATTGTACTGCTTTCTATTTCACTTATTCGCGACGGTAAAGGTCAGGTCAGCGGCAAGTTATATATAGCACAAGATATTACCGATAGCAAGCGGGCTGAAAGAAATTTGCGGCGCAGTGAAAAAAAGTTTCGCCAACTGATAGAAACTGTCAATGCTGTGGCATTTATCTATCACCGCCGACAGTTCCGCTACGTCAATGCTCAGACAGAAGCTCTGACAGGATATACTCGCGAAGAATTACTAGCATTGGATTTATACGACTTAATTCATCGAGATTTTATAGAAATAGTTAAAAAATGGGGTAAATCCAGTCATGCGCGCTCAACAGCAGGCTCTAAATATGAATTAGTAATAGTCACGAAAACAGGAGAAATGCGCTGGATTGAAGCAACTGTAGATATTATAAAATTTGAAAAAAAAGCCTCAATATTAATCACAGCATTTGACATCAGCGATCGCAAATTAGCAGAGTTAGAACGAGAAACATCTTTTTCCTTGCTTCAAGCAACCATTGAATCTACTGCTGACGGTATTCTGGCGGTTGACAGTGGAGGCACAGTGCTCACCTTTAACCGCAAATTTGCCGAAATGTGGCAGTTGCCGGATTTGCTGGTTGATTCGAGAGATAACAACCCAATTTTGGGGTTGGGAATCAACCAGTTAAAATACCCGGAAATATTTCTCAATCGTGCTAAAGAATTGTCCGATCGCCCCGCCGCAGAAAGTTACGATATCATCGAGTTGACAGATGGCAGAATCTTCGAGCGCTACTCGTTGCCCCAGCGCACGGGAGGCAAAATTACTGGTCGAGTATTCAGCTTTCGGGATGTAACGGAACGGGTGCACTCCGAAGAAAAACTACGCAAAAGCGAAGAACGCTTTCACCTGCTGACGCGGGCGACAAATGATGCAGTATGGGATTTTGATTTGTTAAAAAATGAGTATTGGTTGAGCGAAGAATTTGAAAAAGTTTTTGGATACAAACTCAACGAAAATCAGACTATAGAATTAGAATCTTGGTGGCTAAATATTCATCCCGAAGAACGGGAAAGAGTGATGTCAAGCTTCTACGAAACAATGACCTCAGACGCTCAATGTTGGTCGGAAGAATACAGCTTTCACCGTGCAGACGGGGGATATGTTTTTGTGCTCGATCGTGGCTATATCATCCGTAATGAAAGTGGCAAAGCAGTAAGGGCGATCGGCACGATCATGGACATTACTCAGCGCAAGCAAGCTGAAGAAATTATTCGCTATCAAGCTGTTTATGACCAACTCACCGGTTTACCGAACCGGATACTTTTTAACGAGCGGCTGCTGGCCTCCTTAAAACAAGCTAAAACAACCCAAAAAATGCTAGCTGTGATGTTTTTAGACTTGGACAGGTTCAAAAAGATTAATGATACACTAGGTCACGCTGCGGGCGATCGCCTGTTAGAAGGTTTTGCCGGACGCATCAGCGACACTTTGCGATCGACTGACACGGTTGCCCGGTGGGGAGGCGACGAATTTACCATACTGCTTCCCGATATCAATTGCTTAGAAGATGCAGTTAAAACAGCTCAAAGAATACTCAACAATTTAAAGCCAGCATTTAAACTAGAAGGACAACCGTTTCATGTTAGCAGCAGCCTCGGCATTGCCCTTTATCCCGATGATGGTGAAGATGCCGAAACTTTAGTCAAAAATGCCGATGCTGCCTTGTACCGCGCTAAAGAAATGGGAAGAAATAACTATCAGTTATATACTTCAACAATTAATCCCCAAGGCAGCCATTTACTAACTATAGAACACAGGCTGCACGAGGCTTTAGAACAGGGAGAATTTGAGGTTTTCTACCAGCCTAAAGTCAACATTACTACTTGGAAAATTCAGGGCATGGAAGCCCTGCTGCGCTGGCAACATCCACAATTAGGTTTAGTTACTCCCGCTACATTTATTCCGATCGCCGAAGAGAACGGACTCATTGTACCTATTGGGGAATGGGTGCTGCAAACAGCCTGCACTCAAAATAAAGCTTGGCAGGATGCTTTGCAGCCAGATTTGCGGGTAGCAGTCAACGTTTCGGCTAGGCAGTTCCAGCAATTTAATTTATTAGAAATGGTAGCGAACTGCTTGGAAAAAACTGGTTTAGCACCCAAGTATTTAGAGTTAGAAATTACCGAGACTACAGCCATGCAAGATGTGGATTATACCACAAAAGTTCTCAGGGAGTTGCAGAATATGGGAGTGCAAATTGCACTGGACGATTTCGGCACGGGTTATTGTTCTCTAAATTATCTCAAAAAGTTTCCCTTGAATATCTTAAAAATAGACAGGTCGTTTGTCAGCGGATTGACGACCGATCCCTGCGAACGGGCGATCGCCAAGGCTGTAGCGACCCTGGGGCGAGATTTGAACTTGAGCGTGGTAGCCGAAGGAGTAGAAACTAAAGAGCAGTTAGAGTGTTTGCGCGAACTCCACTGTCAAGAAATTCAGGGTCATTATTTCAGCCCTGCACTATCAGCCAATGATGCTAGGAAGCTATTGCTAAATTCTCAGTTGCAACAAGTGAAAATTGCTTAATTAGTCATTAGTCATTAGTTATTAGTCTTTAGTCATTAGTTATTAGTCATCAGTCAATTGTAGGGTGGGTGAGGCGCGGTTCAAGATTTATCTATTGCTGACAATAGTTAATCGGCGCGCCTCACCCACCAATAGGGATCAGGTGCTTCGTGCGCCCCCGAAAGTTATAGTTCTTGACCGCGAATCTTAGTCTCCCGACTTATTTTCCTGCGCTGCACCCCCAACATCATCACTGCTAGAGCGCTTCGGCGGGCCTAAGTTGTCGGGCAATTCGTTAAGATTCTTGCCCAAAGCGTGACACAGCGCTTTAACTTGAGGAATTGTCAGCTCAGGGGCATCAAGTCCTCGCTCCCGCCACCGCAGTTAAAAGCTTAGCTGAGTTAGGGACACGGCACTGCTGTGTCATTGCAGATAGTCGATACAGATCGGCATCGCGATCGCCCCCCGCAGCTTAAAACTTAAAATAGTGTGCAGAATAACGGACTTGTACCTAAAGACAGACGAAAATATCGCTACCCCAACATAAAAACTTTGTCTATGCAGCCAATTCGCACATTTAACGTTTCCCCGTCGCTACCGACAATTCTCGAACCCCTACGCCAGCTTGCCTACAACTTGCACTGGGACTGGAACGTCGATACCAAAGACCTCTTCCGCCGCCTCGATCGAGACCTGTGGGACTCCAGCAACCAAAACCCGGTGCTGATGCTCGGAACCATATCTCAAGAGCGACTGCAAGAAATGGCAGAAGACGAAGGCTTCATTGCTCAAATGAACCGAGCAGCCCAACAATTAGACGATTATCTCAAAAATCGCGCCTGGTACCGGAAACAGCGCGGCACCGAGCAGCAAGAATGCTACGCTTACTTTTCGATGGAATTCGGCTTAGTTAAAGCCCTACCGATCTATTCCGGTGGTTTGGGCGTGCTCGCAGGCGACCACCTCAAATCAGCTAGCGATTTGGGCTTGCCCTTAGTCGGTGTCGGCCTGCTTTACCAAGAAGGCTATTTTTCGCAGTATCTCAACGCCGACGGCTGGCAGCAAGAACGCTATCCGCTCAACGATTTCTACAATATGCCGCTGCACCCAGAACGCAATCCCGACGGTTCGGAATTGCGGATTGAGGTGGACTATCCCGGCCGCAAGGTGTATGCCCGGATTTGGCGAGTACAAGTGGGAACGGTTCCTTTGTACCTAATGGATACAAATATTGAACCTAACAGCCGCTACGACCAAGATATTACCGACCAACTGTATGGCGGTGATAAAACTCTGCGGATGCACCAAGAAATCATGCTGGGCATCGGCGGCGTGAAAATGCTCAAGGCATTGGGGCTGACAGTTACGGCTTATCACATGAATGAAGGCCACGCGGCTTTCATGGCTTTGGAACGCATTCGGATGCTGATGGAGGAATATCACCTGAGTTTCGTAGAAGCGGAACAGGTGGTGGTTTCGAGCAGTATGTTTACGACTCACACGCCGGTGCCTGCTGGGTTTGACTTGTTCGAGCCGGATATGGTGATGCACTATCTGAGTCAGTATCCCAAGATATTTGGCTTGTCGCAAGATGAGTTTTTAGGATTGGGCAGGGAGAATACTGGGGATTTGTCCGCACCTCTGAATATGGCAATTTTGGCAATTAAAATGTCGAGTTTTGTCAACGGGGTGGCGGCTTTGCACGGTGTGGTGTCGCGCCCGATGTTTCAGGGTTTGTGGCCGGGTTTGCCCCAGGAAGAAGTACCGATTACTTCGATTACCAACGGGGTGCACGCTCGCAGTTGTGTGGCGAAGTCTACTCAGGAGTTGTACGATCGATACCTCGGCCCGGACTGGGAAATGACCGGTAAGGACGATCGACTCTGGGATCGGATGTCGTCGATTCCTGATGAGGAACTGTGGCGCAATCACGAACGCTGTCGATCGGAGTTGGTGGTGTTCGCGCGGGAGTGGCTGCAAAAGACTTTGCGTGAGCGCGGTGCTGCCCAAACCGAAATCGAACACGCGCGGGAGGCTCTCAATCCGAAGGTGCTGACGATCGGGTTTGCCCGCCGCTTTGCTACTTACAAGCGGGCGACGCTATTTTTGCGCGATGTCGATCGAATTATGCGGATCATGCGGGATCAAAATCGCCCGGTGCAGTTTGTGATTGCTGGGAAGGCTCACCCGATGGATATTCCCGGTAAGGAATTGATTCGGGATATCGTTCACTTCATCCGCGAACACGAGACGATGAGCTCGATGGTGTTTTTACCGAACTACGACATTAACGTTGCTCGGATGATGGTGTCTGGCTGCGATGTGTGGCTGAATACGCCACGCCGCCCGCGTGAGGCTTCGGGTACTTCCGGGATGAAAGCTTCGATGAATGGTTTGCCGAATCTGAGCATTCTTGACGGATGGTGGGATGAGGCTGATTATGTTCGTACCGGTTGGCCGATCGGACATGGCGAGTTTTACGAAGATACTAAGTATCAGGATGAGGTAGAGGCGAATGCTTTGTACGACTTGATGGAAAAGGAAGTTGTACCGCTGTTTTACAACCGGGATGCTGATGGCATTCCCCGCGGTTGGACGGCGAAAATGAAGGATTCTATTCGCTTGAATTGTCCTTTGTTCAATACGGCTCGGATGGTGAAGGATTACGCGCGGCGCGCATATTTCCCGGTGAGCGATCGCTACCACACCATGACTTCAGATAATTGCGCTCCGGCCAAGGAGTTGTCTCACTGGAAGAAGCACGTTCTCGCGAAGTGGCACGATATTAAGATTGAGGCTGTTGATATTTCCCAAGATAAAGAAGTTAAAGTCAATCAGTCGATATCTGTTAAATCTCGGATTAATCTGATGGGATTGACGCCTGCAGACGTGCAAGTTGAACTTTATCAAGGCTCGGTTGATGCTAACGGCGATATCATTGGTGGCGTGCCGGTGGTGATGGAGTATTTGGGAGAAGATTCTCACAATGCTAGCCTTTATACGGCTGACATTACTTATACTTCTAGCGGTTTGCAAGGCTTGTCGTTGCGCGTTTTGCCGAAGCACGATAATCTCAGCAGTCCTTATGAAGCTGGCGTGATTCTCTGGGCACATTAAAGGAAGCAAGAAGGAAGAAGGAAAAGGGAAGAAGGGCACGACACGGATACACGGATGAATTTAACTGTGTTTCCCAATTCTCCCCCTCTCCCCCTCTCCCCCTCGCTGTCTCCCCCTCTCTCTCGCACTCTTTATGGAAGTTGGGGTTCGAGGATTGATAAATATCTACAATAGACTGGCAGAGTTTCATCAATTCTAGTTGACATTCTGCCAGTTTTCTGTTTTTGTGGCGTTGCTGAATACAGGTATCAATTCCCGATTTCGGAGTTTTTATAAGCCAAGTCGGGTGAGTTTTGTAAATTCCGATAAAAGTTGATTCATACCGTGACTCAGCAAAGCCCAGAATCTATATCCATCAATATGAAAGCCGCCAAACAAAAAAGTGGTGCCACAATAGCCAAACTTTTTCATACTACTATAGCAATCCTCGCATCATTTGTGAATTTCTTACTCCCTCCCCTTGATAAGGGGAGGGTTGGGGTGGGGTAAAAAGTTTACGACTCCTGCAAGGATTGCTATATTGCATAAAATTGAAGGAAGCCTTGAGACACCTCTAGTTTAGGTTATTTTCCCACATCCGCTGGCTGCTGACGGTTTCGCACTTCCAGAAAAATCAACAAAGCATTAACATCAGCCGGATTCACCCCGCCAATTCTCGCCGCTTGACCAATCGTCAGCGGTTTCACCTTAGCCAACTTTTCCCGCGATTCTTTGGAGAGAGTTGTAATTGCCATATAATCCAAATCTGCAGGCAATTGTCGGCGTTCATGTCTGACAATTTCATCAATTTGATTTTGCTGTTTTTGCAGATAGCCAGAATATTTGATATCAATTTCCGCACCATCTTTCTCAGCCAACTTCAGACTAGAATTGCCTAAATTGTACCGTTCCAAATCGACATAATGAAAACCCGGACGACGCAACAAATCAGCCAGAGTAATCGAACCTTTAATCGCTTGTTGACTATCAGCCAAAATTGCCTTGCCAACTTCCTCGTGTTCTTTCACCCGCGTCGAGTACAAGCGTTCCTTCTCTGCCACAATATTAGCTTTTTTCCGCTCAAACAACTCCCAGCGGCGATCGTCAATCAAACCAATTTCCCGTCCCAGCGGCGTCAAGCGTTGATCCGCATTGTCCGATCGCAATAATAGCCGATATTCCGATCGCGAAGTCAACATCCGGTAAGGTTCCCGCAAATCCTTCGTACACAAATCATCGATCAAAGTCCCGATATAACTTTGCTCGCGAGGAAACACAATCATCTCCTGATTTTTCGCAAACCGGGCCGCATTAATACCCGCCACGAGCCCCTGTGCAGCCGCCTCCTCATATCCAGTTGTACCGTTCACCTGACCCGCGCAAAACAGCCCTTCAATCTTCTTAGTCATCAGCGTGGGAAAGCACTGAGTTGCCGGCAAATAATCGTACTCCACAGCATAAGCAGGGCGCATCATCTCGCACTTTTCCAAACCCGGAAGAGTCCGCAGCATTTGCAATTGCAAATTTTCCGGTAAACCAGTAGAAAATCCTTGGATATAAAGTTCAGGAATATCTCTACCTTCCGGTTCAATAAAAATCTGGTGACTTTCCTTATCCGCAAACCGCACAATCTTATCTTCAATACTCGGACAATAGCGCGGCCCCTTCGCATCAACCCAGCCGCCGTAGACTGGAGAAAGGTGCAAATTGTCTCTAATTAACTGGTGAGTTTCCGGCGTAGTTCGAGTTAAATAACAAGGCATTTGTTCCCGTTCGATCCAAACTTCTGGATCGAAACTAAACCAGCGAACCACTGCATCTCCCGGCTGCGGTTCCAGGTTGGTGTAATCCAGAGTACGTTTGTCAACTCTTGCCGGAGTTCCGGTTTTCAACCTGCCAGTTTCAAAGCCCAAACGATTGAGAGTTTCCGTCAAACCAACGGCGGCAAATTCTCCGGCACGTCCGGCGGGCATCGACTTATTGCCAACCCAAATTGTGCCACCTAAAAAAGTACCTGTAGTCAGAATTACTGCTTTGCATTCAAAAGCGACGCCGAAGTATGTTTCTACTCCGATAACTTCTTCGTTTTTGCCCAGAACTAAGTCTGTCACCATCGCTTCCCGGATGGTCAAATTGGGTTGATTTTCGACAATATTATTCATCACAGCGGCGTATTCCCGCTTGTCAGTTTGAGCTCGCAGCGCCCACACTGCGGGGCCTCTCGAAGAGTTGAGGATGCGCTTTTGTAAGTAGGTGCGATCGGCCATTTTGCCAATTTCCCCGCCTAACGCATCAACTTCGTTAGTAAGTTGAGTTTTAGCCGGGCCGCCGACAGCCGGATTGCAAGGTTGCCACGCAATTTTGTCGAGGTTGAGGGTGAGGAGAAGGGTGCGACAGCCGAGGCGAGAAGTGGCGAGGGCGGCTTCGCAGCCGGAGTGTCCGCCACCTACTACGATGATGTCGAAACTGTCTTGGAATTGTACGGGTGTTTGTGCAGTCATTCGATTTTAGATTTTAGATTTTAGATTTTAGATTGAAGGATTAATTCCCTCTTGAGTCTGGGAAGTAATTAATCCGGGATCTTGTTTATTGGATACCATTATATAGTATAATTCAAAATAGGTCGTCAAATACAGACATAAGCAGCAGTTACGCCTGCAGTTTAAAGGAAATAACGAAAATGAAAATGGAAAATCAACTATTTTACGGTGACAATCTCGAAGTCTTACGCAGACACATCAAGGATGACTCAATCGATTTGTGCTACATTGACCCGCCTTTTAACTCAAAACGCAACTACAACCAAATCTATAATAACATTGGCAAGGAAGACCAAGGCCAAGCACAAGCTTTTATTGACACTTGGACTTGGGACGATTATGCAAATCAGGGTTTAGCTGAAATCTTGGAAAATTACCAAGGAAAATTTACATCACAAAGTATTGATTTAATCGCGGGTTTAACCAAGGTATTAAGCAAAGGCAGTTTATTAGCATATTTGGTTCACATGACTTTGCGAGTAGTCGAGATTCATCGAGTCTTAAAACCTACGGGTAGCTTTTATCTACATTGCGATTCTACAGTTAGTCATTATTTAAAATTAGTATTAGATGGGATTTTTTGTCCGCAAGGCGGAGATTTTATCAATGAAATTGTCTGGAAGCGTACAAATGCCCACAGCGATACTAAACAAGGTCGCAAAGCTTACGGAAATATTACTGATGCTATTTTATACTATACTAAAAGCAAGGACTATAAATTTAATACTCAATTTCTCGGCTATACTCAAGACTATGTAGAAAAATTTTACAAGTATGTTGATGCTGATGGTAGGCGTTATCAGCTTGACAACCTGACTGGCCCTGGTGGTGAGGCAAAAGGCAATCCTTACTATGAAGTTATGGGCGTTAAGCGGTACTGGCGTTACAGTCAAGAAAGAATGAACCAGTTAATTGTTGAAGGGCGAGTAATTCAGACAAAACCGGGAACTGTACCGCGATACAAACGCTATCTTGATGAAATGTCAGGTACCCCCTTGCAGAATATTTGGGATGATATCAAACTAATTCAGTCACAGTCAGCAGAAAGACTGGGCTATCCCACACAAAAGCCTTTAGCTATTTTAGATAGAATTATTCAAGTCAGCAGCGATGAAGGTGATGTAGTTTTAGATGCTTACTGCGGTTGCGGTACTACCGTTTGTGCTTCTGAGCGCCTCAATCGCAAATGGATCGGAATAGACATTACTTATCAAAGTATTAGTTTAATTCTCAAACGCCTTGAGGATTCGTTTGGTCAAGGTGTACTCGAACAAATTAAGTTAAACGGCATTCCTAAAGACATGGAATCCGCAATTGCCCTTGCTAATAAAAAAGACGATCGCACGCGCAAAGAATTTGAAAAATGGGTGGTGCTTACCTATACTAATAATAGGGCAACTATTAACGCTAAGAAAGGTGCAGATCGAGGCATAGATGGCATTGCTTACTTTCAAGGTGACAAAGATGAACCAGAAAAGATTATCCTGCAAGTTAAATCAGGGAAGGTGCAATCAGGAGACATCCGCGATTTGCAAGGGACAATTACCCTCGAACAAGCAGCCTTCGGTATTTTTATCAGTTTGAAAGAGCCAACTAAGGACATGATTAAAACTGCTAAGTCAGCAGGAATATATCAAAGCAAATATATGAGTCAAAGTTCCGACAAAATACAAATTGTTACTATTAAGGAGATTTTAGAACAGAAAAAACGGCTAGATGTTCGCCTGAGTTTGGAAGTAGTGAAAGCAGCCGAAAAACAAATGGAAGTTAAAGGGAAGCAGTTAGAACTAGATATTTAGAAAAGAGTGATCGAGGTAAATAAGTGCGATCGGCCATTTTGCCAATTTCCCCGCCTAACGCATCAACTTCGTTAGTAAGTTGGGTTTTAGCAGGGCCGCCGACAGCCGGATTGCAAGGTTGCCACGCAATTTTATCGAGGTTGATGGTGAGGAGAAGGGTGCGACAGCCGAGGCGAGAAGTGGCGAGGGCGGCTTCGCAGCCGGAATGTCCGCCACCTACTACGATGATGTCGAAACTGTCTTGGAATTGTACGGGTGTTTGTGCGGTCATTCGATTTTAGATTTTAGATTTTAGATTTTAGATTTTAGATTGACTTCACGGATTAATCTGGGGGCTGGTAACTTGGATGTTGGCGATCGACACAAGGGCAGGCAGGCGAAAAATGAAGTTTTAGTCTTGTCTTTATTTTAGTATAAGTTAAAAGCTAAAAAATACTTATAATGTAGCGATTGTGTCAAAAAATTACCATAAGGCAAGATGACGATTTTATTTTACGTTGATGAGGGTGGCACTGGCTGGAAAGATATAGAGACAAATTTCTTTTTTTTAGCTAGCTTTGCTATCCATGTCCAGGACTGGTCACAAATGGATAGCAAATTTTCAGCACTTAAAAAGGAGCTCTTGAGTCGAAGGGAACCTGAAGACTGGGAACTTAAGGGGCGCGATATTTGGCAAGGTCAGGGTTCATTTAAGGATTTTCAAAGGACAGTCCGTCTTCGAGCGTTCAAGGAAGTTTCAGAAACTATGAGTCAGTTACCTTGCCATATATTCGCTGTTCAAGTCAATAAAAAAAGATTGCGCGAAACCAGTGAAGATATTAAAGATGACACTGGTTTGTATCGCTTAAGTTTCAATCAATTATTAGATATGCTAGATGCTTATCTAGATCTATCTAACGAAACTGGAATATTACTTATGGATTCGCGCTCAACTCAGCATACCAGTATTCAGGATGGGAGATTGCTCAGAGTGTATCGAGATTGGAAGTCACCAAAAATATTTTCTAACTTTGTGGAACTACCTTTGTTTGGCTTCTCAGAATTTTACACTGGTTTGCAGCTAGCAGATTATGTGGTGTACTTGATCGATCGTTATTCAAAGGAAGCAGGGACAGCCAGTGGTCATACTGAATTGGAGGAAGCCTACTTTTTTTGGCTACAGGAGAATAAAATTACATTAGTTCAACTACCTTAATTTGGGAGGTTTGTTAAAAAATCCACGACCCTTAAAAAGTAGTCGTGGATTAAAGCTAGAAAACACAACCCCTGGGTGGGGGTCAGTCAAGAGTTTTTTTGAGTACAAGGTTTTTCAACAACAGGCGCACGGTATTTCAATCGCGCTATAAGTCCCGTGCAGTTCGGGATACCTAGTTGTTTAGACAGGCGCACGGCATCTCAACCGCACCATAACTCCCCGTGCAGTTCGGGGCACCTTGTCTCTGACAGGCGCACGGTATCTCAACCGTACCATAACTCCCCGTGCAGTTCGGGGCACCTTGTCTCTGACAGGCGCACGGTATCTCAACCGTACCATACCTCCCCGTCCAGTTCAGGGCACCTGTCATTTAATACCAGTATATAGTACGATGAAAGGTTTTGTCAAATATCGAACTGTCATAATTGGGGTAGATTAATCGAGATTAAGATGATGCGATCGACAGCCAGCGACCAAAAAAGCAAAATTACCACAACCTTGTTAGGGCCCCCATACACATTTGAATGGTTAGAACTTCCTGCCCCAAGCGAGGGGCTGTGAGGAGTATTCCCCCTCGAAATGCTGGGAACTGCACTCGACTTGAAAAATATAAGATTGGAGGTTTTGCCGATCGACCAGACCGAAACTTATCGGACAATTCTGTAGATTTACCCAACAGCTTGCAGATTACCTACATCTTCTCTCCTCTTCCTTCGCACCCTTCGCGCCTTCGCAGTTCAATAATTCCGTAATCAGGCAGTTTTGCGTTATGTTAGACAAAAAAATCTCAACAAGCGTACACAAGTGAAATACTTCTTCTTATCCGACGGCTGGAAAGTTGGGCGCGTTTGGGGCGTCGGCGGCGAGTGGAGTCACGCCGCCTGGAGGCGGGCGCCGGACATCCAACAGCTCAACCTCTGTCTTTCCGATCGCAACGAAAAAATGTGGCTCTACCGCGTAGAAGACGCCGTACTCATGGTAGAAGTCCAACCCGCAGTCCGTCCCGATCCTGCCGATCCCGCCAAAAATATCGGCAACGTTACCCTCACCAGACTGATCGATGCCGAACAAGTCCTCGAACGCCTCGGGACGATCGCCGCCCGCTGCGAAATGGGCAACCCGCAACTAATGTAATGCTCAACATATTGCAATCGGTTCTAACACTCGATACACTTCTTTAAATAACTTTCATTTTTATGCCTCCACCTTTGAAGGTAGATGGCAGTCGGCAAAAGGCAGAGTTTAAACCCTGCAGGTAACTGCTGGGGATTCAGAATCTGACTTTTCCGTAAAAATAGACATCATCACTTACACCTTGGAGAACCGCAGTCAATGGGACTACCCTGGTATCGCGTACACACAGTCGTCTTAAATGACCCAGGCCGATTGATTTCTGTACACTTAATGCACACAGCCCTCGTGGCAGGTTGGGCCGGCTCAATGGCCCTTTATGAACTAGCAGTTTTTGACCCCACAGACCCAGTTCTGAACCCAATGTGGCGTCAAGGGATGTTCGTGTTGCCCTTCATGACTCGCTTGGGAGTTACGGGTTCTTGGGGCGGTTGGAGCATCACTGGCGAAGGTAACGTCGATCCGGGCTTCTGGTCCTTTGAAGGCGTCGCCGTCGCTCACATCGTCCTCTCTGGCCTGCTGTTCTTAGCAGCAGTTTGGCACTGGGTATTTTGGGACTTAGAACTTTTCAGAGACCCTCGCACCGGTGAACCAGCCCTCGACTTGCCAAAAATGTTTGGCATTCACCTGTTCCTCTCCGGCTTGCTCTGCTTCGGCTTCGGCGCATTTCACCTTTCGGGACTTTTTGGCCCCGGAATGTGGGTGTCCGACCCCTACGGCCTGACCGGTCACGTCCAGCCAGTGGCGCCTTCTTGGGGCCCTGAAGGCTTCGATCCGTTCAATCCGGGCGGCATCGTGGCTCACCACATTGCAGCGGGCGTAGTCGGCGTAATTGCCGGTTTGTTCCACTTGACAGTGCGGCCGCCGGAACGTCTTTACAAAGCCCTGCGGATGGGGAATATCGAAACTGTACTTTCTAGCAGTATCGCTGCTGTGTTCTTCGCAGCCTTTGTGGTTGCGGGTACGATGTGGTACGGTTCTGCTGCAACTCCGATCGAACTTTTTGGCCCGACTCGCTATCAGTGGGACAGCGGCTATTTCCAACAAGAAATCGATCGCAGAGCTCAAGCTAGCTTAGCCGGTGGCCAAAGCTTCCAAGAAGCTTACGAACAAATTCCTGAAAAATTGGCTTTCTACGACTACGTGGGCAACTCTCCTGCTAAAGGCGGTTTGTTCCGGGCAGGCGCGATGGTCAATGGCGACGGTATTGCCAAAAGCTGGCTGGGCCATCCAGTATTTACTGACAACGAAGGTCGGGTATTGTCGGTTCGCCGCCTCCCCAACTTCTTTGAAACTTTCCCAGTAATTTTGACGGACAAAGATGGGGTCGTTCGTGCTGACATCCCCTTCCGCCGTGCTGAATCCAAATACAGCTTTGAACAAAGCGGAGTTACCGTCAGTTTCTACGGCGGCGAACTTAACGGTCAAACCTTTAATAATCCTCTAGATGTTAAGAAGTTTGCTCGCGCTGCTCAAAAAGGTGAAGTGTTTGAATTCGATCGCGAAACCTTGAATTCTGACGGTGTTTTCCGCACTTCGACTCGCGGTTGGTTCACATTCGGACACGTTTGCTTTGCTTTGCTGTTCTTCTTCGGCCATATCTGGCACGGTTCTCGGACTATTTTCCGCGACGTATTTGCTGGAGTTGAGGCTGACTTGGAAGAACAAGTCGAGTGGGGCCTGTTCCAAAAACTGGGCGACGTGACCACCAGAAGACAAGAACCTCTCTAAATTTCGCCAGCCTCTGGCTAGCCGGGGAACTTCCCCGATATAAAAAAACCCGGTTTCTTGAAGAAACCGGGTTTTTTTGGTTAATAATAAAACCAGCAATTAAGATAAAATAATACGGCAAGGGAAGATAGGGAAAATTTAACATGGAAAGTGTTGCTTACATTTTGATTCTGGCTTTAGCCATAGGCGTACTATTTTTTGCGATCGCCTTTCGGGAACCTCCCCGGATTGGCAAATAATTAGCTATACGCCTGCGGTAAGTCCAAAATATCCTGAACCGGACTGCGGTTAGCCCGCATCATAGTGATCTAATTTGGTGCGGGACTCTTTCACCGCTGTGTGCTAAGTGATTTTTCTAGTCCAGCCATTCATCAGACCCCAGGGGGTTAGATGAATGGCAATTTGCTGGCAATGCCTGTTAAAATCAGCAATCATGCGCTGTTCCTCCTGCCAACACACAAATAGCCGCGTTCTAGAATCGCGTTCAGCCGAATCAGGTCAAAGCATCCGTCGGCGGCGCGAGTGTTTGAGCTGCCAGCACCGCTTCACAACTTACGAACGCATAGAATTTGTGCCGATTACGGTGATCAAGCGGGACGGCAAACGCGAATCTTTTGACAGGTCAAAATTAGTTCGGGGATTGATTCGGGCCTGCGAAAAAACCGGTTTGTCTTCCGGGCATCTCGAAACTCTGGCCGAAGAAATCGAGGCCCAACTCCAAGGTCGATCGCTCCGAGAAATCGCCAGTTCAGAAATAGGGGAACTGGTGCTGTTGCACCTGCGACCGCTCAGCGAAGTCGCTTATGTCCGTTTTGCCTCGGTATATCGGCAATTTCGAGGCATCCGAGATTTTGTAGATACCCTAAATCACCTTCAGAATCCCCTCAACGAAGCTGAGGATACAGAAACTGGGACAAATTTTGACGCAGATTTGCCGGATTCGGAATCAGTCGATCGAGAAAGTCCAGCATCCTGCGCTAGTCCCAGCTAAGCTCGCTTAAATTAATTTATAGAAATCTTCTGGGAGAGTGAAAACCGTGTCGCGAGGAAGGGCGGGAGGAATAGCGACTCAAGGGACTCTCATTCGAGCGAGTGTTCTTTTTTCTCAGTAAGAGTGCTGGGTGTGATATGATCGTCATCGGTCTAAAATAGAGTATAACTAGACAACGTAAAAACTTAACTGGATTAGTTGAGTGCGTAGTCACACCTAACGGTGTTGCAGTTTAGGAAAGCTCGCATTTGAACAAAACCTAACTAAAGCTCGGTGACTAATTAAATACGGTAGGACATACCGAAATTTACGCTTCTGGAGAAACCGACCTCTACTTAGACTGGAGTAATCCTGTCGCCAGCAAGTCGGCTCGTTGAGTCAGTAACCCCGGTCTAAAGACACGGGGCTTGTAAGAGAAATCTGGCAAGCCATACTGACCAGACTAAGGCTTAATTGCCTACGTTTTGAGAGTCACGACACCCTGTGGATGCGTAGCTAGTCCCCTGCTCTGTCATCTGCAATTAAACAGTTCTAAGGTCACTGGAACAGTGTTGCAGGTCTAACAAGCTCTCGAAACATTGTCGAAGCTAACATTACCCCATTCATGGGAGGCACAACCCGTGCAAAATACTATGCGTACAGGGCTCTTAAGTTTGAGGCGGTAATTGTCCCGTTGAAAGTGCAACACAAAAGCACACCGAGCCAACCAGTCCCAAGGCGGTAGTAAATCAAAAATGTAAAGATGAAGAATCTCAGTTTATTTATACCTGAGAGTGTCAAAATAGTCTACTTGACTCGGAATGTTAAGATTCAACGTTTTAACACAGAGTATGGAGTAACAGTAATGGCAAGCGCTGGTGTGCAGTTGCACCCGGCAAAAGTTAGCAAAAACTGACTTTAGTAAAAGATTTTGAAAAAAGTTAATCGCTTTTTCACCAAAATCTCGAATATCTGCCGGCACAAACGAAAAACATGAAGGAGAGAAATCCTAGGAAACTATTCGCATGGTCAATCTCAAAACCACAGTCAAAGACATCGGCTTTACTCACGAAGATTTTGCAGCCCTACTTGATAAATATGACTATCACTTTAGCCCGGGCGATGTAGTAGCGGGTACAGTTTTTAGTATAGAACCGAGGGGCGCTCTGATTGATATCGGTGCTAAAACAGCAGCGTACATTCCCATTCAGGAAATGTCGATCAATCGAGTCGAAAGCCCTGAAGAGGTATTGCAATCAAACGAAACCAGAGAATTTTTCATTTTAACCGATGAAAATGAAGACGGACAATTAACCCTGTCCATCCGGCGCATCGAATATATGCGGGCGTGGGAAAGAGTGCGACAACTGCAAGCAGAAGATGCCACAGTACGATCGCAAGTATTTGCCACTAACCGCGGCGGCGCACTCGTGAGAATAGAAGGCTTGCGAGGCTTTATTCCCGGTTCTCACATCAGTACCCGCAAACCGAAGGAAGAATTAGTCGCCGAAGAATTACCATTAAAATTCTTAGAGGTAGACGAAGACCGCAACCGCCTAGTGTTGAGTCATCGTCGCGCCTTAGTTGAGCGCAAGATGAACCGCCTCGAAGTCGGGGAAGTCGTCATCGGTACAGTACGCGGTATCAAGCCTTACGGTGCCTTTATCGATATCGGCGGCGTCAGCGGCTTGCTGCACATCTCGGAAATTTCACACGATCACATCGATACGCCTCATAGCGTTTTCAATGTCAACGACGAAGTGAAAGTGATGATCATTGACTTGGATGCTGAGAGGGGCCGGATTTCTCTCTCCACCAAGCAGTTGGAACCGGAACCGGGCGCGATGGTCAAAAATCGCGAATTGGTATACGAAAAAGCTGAGGAAATGGCAGCTAAGTTCCGGGAGAAAATGCTCGCTCAAAAGCAAGCTAAAGCAGGCATAGACATTCCTGTAGACTCAACTGATGCTGATGATGAGCTCTCCGACGAAATACTCGAAGATGTACCCTCAGCAATGGAAGAGGATCTGCCGGAAGTAGCACCCGAAGTAGCACCCGAAGCAGCACCCGAAGCAGTATTAGATGTAGAGGAAGAAATCCCTCCTGCGACGGAAGAATAGCATCGCAGTTAGTGTGATTAAAAGAGGGAAAATTCCCTCTTTTTTTTTGCCTTAAACGTCCCAATTACAAATCATTAATTACCAATTAATATCAAGTCTGAAAAGTACGCGCGCATTTGTAGGGAAACGGAATTGCCCATAGGTGTCAACTTAACGTTAAACCCATAGTCCGGCAAGGGTTTTAACCCCTGGCGGACTGACGGGATGACTAACGAACTTGGCGAGCTAACAGCTTAAGTTGACACCTATGGGCATTGCTGTCTCCCTACTTAGTGGTTGACAATTAGCAATTACCAATTAGCAATTACCAATTACCAACAATTTAATATGTTCCTGCAGGCAGATGCAGCGATCGCACTTTGAATTAAAAAAAGTGACAGCGCGATCGATCTGCCTAAATAAACCTAGCCTTTACGCTGCTAATTTGTTAAGATTTACAAACATCAGGGACATCCGCACAAGTGCAAACTCATCAGCATTCTCAGGCAAAAACAAACTAGACAAGCAAATTACACAAAATAATACTTATAAATTTCTTGCCCTGACGCTCAAAGGCAAGTGGATTATGAACATCGAACTATTAAAAGAAAAATTAGAACAGCTAAAAAAACGTCCCAATTGTAGCAAAGGAACGATCGACCAAATCGAAAACTGGTTAACCGGCTCCCACATTTTGCAGAGATTGAGAATTAATCCTTACTACGTAGCAGGCAATATAGTCAAGAATGTTAAAAAAATTACTTCCGAATTTCTGCACGGAGTAAAAGCCGGCGCCTTCGACTTGCACTGGGATATTCACTGCCCCCACTGCAACATGATTACAGAAGAATTTAAGGATTTGGCAGACACATCAGAAATGTCTTTTTGCCCGATGTGCGAGCGCGAGTTTAAAATTGATTTGCTCGATCGTGTCGAAGTTACTTTTTCCCTGAACAAAGAAATCGAAGACCCGCAACTGCGGCCCGTCTGCGCTCCCCCTCCCGTACTCCAGAGCAAACTGCAACTGGTAACGCCTTTATACTGCACCGAATCCGAGATAGTTAGCTTAGAAAAAGGTCGATATCGCTACTGCTGTCCCCTGACTTTAGCTAAAGGGATTTTAAAGGTTGAAGGCGAAGAAACAGAAGAGATACAAGAAATTAAACTGCTGCAGTTGGCCGGCCCAGATTTCGATAAAAAAGAGCTTGCCGTGCGTCCGGGAAAACTCAAGATAGAATTAACTAATAGCGAACACAATTTGTCGGGGCTGATTTTGCATTCAGATGAATTGCCCGATGAATTGACAGTAGAACAACTGCCCCTGCGACTATCAGGAATGCAACTGCTTCATCACCCGGATTATAAGCGTTTGTTCGGCGATCAAGTAATATCGGAAAGAGAGCGAGTCAAGATTCGGGCGATTACTATTATGTTTACTGATATTACCGGTTCTACCAGAATGTACGAAACACTGGGAGATACCAAAGCTTACAATATTGTGCGCGATCATTTTGAAATTTTCTTTGAGTCGATCGAGAAATTTGGCGGTAAAGTCATTAAAACCATCGGCGATGCCGTCATGGCTTCTTTTATCAGCAACGAACAAGCAATTATGGCTGCCGCTGGTGCTGTAGCCTGTTTGAGAGAGTATAACTCAACTCGCCAACCACAAGAGTGGATTCAAGTCAGGATTGGCATTCACCGAGGTACGGCTTTGCTGGTAAATCTTAATAATTCGATCGACTATTTTGGCTCGACAGTCAACAAAGCCGCCCGCATTCAAAATCTTTCTAAAAGTGACGAAGTTTCGTTTTCCGAAGATGTCTACAGCGATGCAGCATTTTTAACAGCATTAAAAGCTGCTGGAGTCTCCGAAATTCAAAAACGAGTTGAAGATTTAAAAGGAATACAAGGCGCACAAGTCGCTTTTACTGCTAGAATTAATACTGAATCAGTAATCCCGCTGTCTGCTACACTTGTCGCTGAAAAAAGCTAAATACAAAAGCTGATATACTACTTGGTTATTGCCAGCCTCTTGTTGTGATCGTCGCAACAGCATACAGAATTGTTCGAGAGCGCTCAGCTCATGGCTCCCACAGTGTAGCTCATGCTTAAGGGATCTTCATAATGCCGATAACTTAAGTAGGCTCTTATACAAATAGTCCGAATTACTTAGCCACACGCTTACCAAATATGTTGGCTCCTAAATAACTGAAGTCGAGGACTTCACATCATGACTTCTCCTCAATTATCTCCAGAAAATACACCCCAATCGATCGCACCAGCCGCCCTCGACAGCGAACAATTAACCGAAACCGATGCCCCGTTTCCCATTGTTGGGATTGCCGCCTCAGCAGGAGGTTTGGAAGCATTCACGCAGTTACTGAGCCATTTACCGGTTGATACGGGTATGGCGTTTGTGCTGATTCAGCATTTAGACCCCAATCACAAAAGTCTGCTGAGCGAGATTCTCGCGAGAACAACGCAAATGCCTGTTAATGAGGTAGAAGACGGCGTAGCTGTAGAGCCCAATCAAGTCTACGTTATTCCGCCCAACACCAAGATGGTGCTATGTAAAGGCGCGCTGCAACTATCACCCCGCGAGAAGATTTATGGCAAATATATGCCGGGAGATGCGTTTTTTACCTCATTGGCGATCGATCGGGGGCACAAAGCAATCGCCGTAGTTTTATCCGGGGGAGACGGAGACGGTTCACTCGGGCTCAAGGCAATCAAAGCAGCCGGAGGCATGACTTTTGCTCAATGTCAAGGCACAGCAAAATTCGATAGTATGCCGAATACCGCTGTTGCCACAGGCAATGTCGATTTCGTTATGCCACCGGAAAAAATTGCCGAGGAACTGGCAAACTATAGTCGCAGTCCGCTTCTCACTGGCCCGCTTCCCCTGACAAAAGTTGAGGAATCGCCCGAACAGGGAGACGCCCTGGCAACTATTTTTGCGCTGCTGAAATCCACCACAGGCGTTGATTTTAGCCACTACAAACCCACCACGATCGCTCGACGCATCCAGCGACGGATGGTGTTGTACAAGCTGGAAAGCTTGGATGATTACGCCCAACATCTTCGACACAATTCGGCTGAAATCACAGCTTTGTATGAAGAAATCCTGATCCACGTTACCAGTTTCTTCCGTGACGCCGAAGCCTTTGAAAAGTTAAAAGAACTGGTTTTCCCCACGATTACCCAAAATAAATCGGCCGAAATTCCGATTCGGATTTGGGTGGCGGGATGTTCGACAGGTGAAGAAGTTTATTCGATCGCCATTTGCTTGTTAGAGTTTTTGGGCGATCAAACCATCCAGCCACCGATCCAGATTTTTGCCACAGACATTGGCGAACAGGCGATCAATAAAGCGAGGTCTGGCGTCTATTCAGAAAACCAGATGGTAGATGTTTCACTAGAACGACGTACTCGCTTCTTTATTGCCGAAGCAAGAGGTAGCTATAGAATCAGCAAGGCAGTCCGCGATCTTTGTGTATTTGCCAGACAAGACTTAGGCAGCGATCCACCTTTTTCCAATCTCGATTTAGTTAGCTGTCGCAATGTGCTGATCTACTTGGGAGAGTCATTGCAAAAAAAAGTGATGCCCATTTTCCATTACAGTCTTAAGCCAACGGGCTTTCTCCTGTTAGGTACTTCTGAGAGTACCGGAGAATTTTCCTACTTGTTTACTTCAGTGGATAAAAAGTCTAAAATTTATGCCAAAAAGTTGACTGGGACTCGTCCCAATTTTTCGTTTACGCGGAGTTCCTATCCGGTAGCTAAATCACGTGAACGGCAGGAAGTCAAGGACAATTTTACGAATAGCTTGGATTTACAACAAGAAACTGACCAACTGATTTTAAATCGATATGCCCCACCCAGTGTGGTTGTCAACGAGCAGATGAAAATCCTGCAAGTGCGGGGAGACATCGATCTTTACTTGAGAGTGGTAGCCGGAACGCCCGACTTAAACTTGCTGGCAATGGCAAGGGCAGGCTTGCTGGTTGAGCTTCGCACCGCGATTTATCAGGCACAAACGGAGAACGTAACCATTAGGAAAGAAAGGGTATTGCTTGAATCGGGCGGACGATCGAGTATCGTCAATTTTGAGGTGATTCCGTTCCAGCCACCGGCGGTCGAAGGACGCTACTTTTTGGTGGTATTTGAAGAGGCTGCACCCCCCGTGCTTAACTTCAGCACTCTCCCTTCTGAAAGCTTCGAGCAAGCTGATTTAGTGCGCGAAATTGAGCTGCTGAGCCAGCAAGTTGCAGCGGCTAACCAAGAAAAAATTGCGGCTCAAGCCCAACTGCAAGCGGTGATCCAGGATCAGGAAATTCTCAACCAAGACCTCAAAATTGCCAACGAAGAAATCCTATCGAGCAACGAGGAGTTGCAAAGCACCAATGAGGAGTTAGAAACTGCCAAAGAAGAAATTCAAGCTACTAACGAGGAACTCACCACAACTAATGATGAACTTCGCAGCCGCAATATTGAACAAAGCCTGGTCAATAACGATCTGATAAATTTGCTTTCCAGTATCAATATCCCTATCTTAATGCTGACAAACGATTTACAGATTCGACGCTTTACGCCAACGGCACAGCAAATTTTTAGTGTGATTCCTACAGATGTTGGACGACCCTTTAGCGACATTCGCTCAACTCTGAACGTTCCTAACTTGGAACAGATGATTTTGGAGGTGATTGATACTCTCCAGACGAAAGAACAAGAAGTTCAAACTTTATCAGGATATTGGTACAACCTCCGCATTCGTCCTTACCGGACAACGGAAAACCAGATTGACGGTGTGGTGATGGTTTTGCTCGATATTGATGCTCTTAAACGCAGTGCCAAAACCTTGGAGGAGGCCCGAAATTATGCTGAAACCATTGTGGAAACTGTGCAAACGCCTTTAGTCGTCCTAGATGCTGATTTCCGAGTCAATAAAGCAAATCGCTCGTTCTATGAAATGTTTCAGGTTTCACCGTCAGAAACAGCAACCTCTTCGCTATTTGAGCTAGGCAACGGGCAGTGGAATATCCCCCAAGTGCGATGGATTCTGGAAGATATTCTGGTTAGTGATGTTCAGCTTGAAAACTTTGAGTTGGATCACCTGTTTGATAAGATCGGGCCCAAAACCATGCTGCTGAATGCTTGTAAACTTGAACGAGAAGACCAAGCTTTAATGATTCTGTTGTCGATCGAGGATATCACGCAGCGCAAGCAGTTGGAGACAGTACGATCGCAGTTATTACTGCAGGAACAGTTTGCCCGCCACGAGGCAGAAGCAGCCAACCGTAGTAAAGATGAATTTCTCGCGAATCTCTCCCACGAATTACGCAATCCTTTGACTCCGATCCTGGGCTGGTCACAAATTCTGCGTTCCGGCAAACTGAAGGAACCAGCCGTTACTAAGGCTTTAGAGGTGATCGAGCGCAGCGCGAGGGCACAATCTCAGTTAATCGAAGATATCCTGGATATTTCCCGGATTACGAGTGGCAAGCTTCAACTGTGCATTGGTCCGATCGATCTGCGGTTAGTGGTGCAAGCTGCGCTGGAGGGGGTTCAATTATCAGCCGAGGCAAAAAACATTCAAATTGTTTCGCAGTTGATTTCTACGAGTGTTTTAGGGGATATCAATCGCTTGCAGCAAGTTGTGTGGAATCTTCTGTCTAACTCGATTAAGTTTACTCCGGCGGGGGGACGAGTGGAAATCATGCTATCGACGATCGAGGATCATGCTCAACTTCGAGTCAGCGATACGGGAAAAGGCATTGGGGCACAATTTTTGCCGTATATTTTCGATCGTTTCCATCAAGGCGATTCCAGCAGCGTTAAGGCGAATCAAGGGCTGGGATTGGGTTTATCGATAGTGCGTCACTTGGTTGAATTGCACGGGGGAACGGTGCAAGCCGAAAGTCCGGGTGAGGAACAAGGAACTACAATGACTGTGAGATTGCCGTTGCGATCGCTGCCTGCTGAGTTGACAGCGGCGATCGATTTAAAGTCAACTGCTTTGGTAGGGCCTTTAAACGCCTCTAGCGATCGCGTCCCCTCTCTAGAAGGCTTGCACATCTTAGCCGTAGACGATCAGATCGATACCCGCGACTTCTTACAATTTGTGCTTGAAGGCTACGGGGCGGAGGTTTTGGCAGTTGGATCTGCCAGAAGTGCGATCGCTGCTTTGACTGAAAATCCGGGCCGATATGACGTGCTCATCTCCGATATCGGAATGCCAGAGGAAGATGGGTATTTCTTAATTCGAGAAGTGCGAGCTCTTGCTGCGGAAGCCGGAGGAGAAATCCCCGCCGCGGCGCTGACTGCCTATGCAGGCGATAAAGAACGCGAAAGGGCGATCGAAGCTGGTTTTCAAAGACATATTACCAAACCTGTGCAGCCCATTCAACTAGCATTAATGGTTGCCAATTTAGCAGGACGATTTTAAATATTTTGGAGTTTTGATTTATGATGTTTGAGATTAGATTAGGCAGTTAAACTCTTGTCCCCCGGAGATCCCCCTAAATCCCCCTTAAGAAGGGGAGTAGGGGTTGACTTTGAGTGCTTCATGTCCCCCCCTTCTTAAGGGGGGTTAGGGGGGATCTATCCGAGATTAGGAGGATGATGACCAAATTAAACGACTCGAATTTCCACCTACCTTACAACCCAAAACTCATCCCTATCGCCAAGGAACTTCGGAAAAATCTAACTCCAGCCGAAAAGAAACTTTGGGAAGATTTTCTGAGAAATTTCCCTTTTAGAGTTTTGAGACAGTGACCGATCGACAATTTTATTGTAGATTTTTATTGTGCTGCTTTAAGATTGGTAATTGAGGTTGATGGCGAGAGTCATTTTACTGAACAGGGGAAACAATATGATGCGGAAAGAACAAGGATTTTCGAGGGGTATGGACTGCAAGTTGTCAGGTTTACGAATGTTGATGTGTTGCAGTGTTTTGAGGGAGTTTGTCAGGAGTTGTTGGGTGCGTGCGATCGTCATTCTTAGGGCCAGACATCCCCTAAGCTTCCTTAATAAGGGGGGGACAAGAGTACGATCGATCTCGTAATAGTTAAGGCCAGATCCCCCCTAGCCCCCCTTAATAAGGGGGGGACAAGAGAATTATGTTGCGCTAAAAACAATTGCCAAAAATAGCGCAATATGGGAAGATAGAAAAAAAAATATAAAAATTACGGAGTTCAGATTCTTGGTAACTATTAAATGTCGGGGCATTACCTTCTCGAATATCCAAGCCGTAATCTTTGACAAAGACGGCACTCTAGAGGATTCTCAAGAATTTTTGAGATTGTTGGGGATGAAGCGATCCCGCCTCGCAGACGCTCAAATTCCGGGGGTTGGAGAGCCTTTACAAATGGCTTTCGGTATCGAAACCGATAGCATTGACCCCACGGGTTTGCTAGCAGTCGGTAGTCGCAGGGAAAATGAGATTGTTGCAGCGGGATACATCGCCGAAACCGGCAGGGGATGGCTGGAATCTTTAACGATTGCGCGTCGCGCTTTTGACGAAGCTGACGAAATGTTTAAAAATAGTGCTGTTTCTCCTTTATTTGTCGGCAGTTTGGAAGTGCTGAAATATCTTTCGGAATCGGGTTTAAAACTGGGAATTCTTTCGGCTGCTACAACAGAATCGGTGCAAAAATTTGTGAAACACCACGCATTAGCCGAGTGGATTCAGTTAGAAATGGGAGTGGATTCAACGCTTCATAAACCTGATCCGAAATTGTTTTTGCAAGCTTGTGAGAAACTCGGAGTAAATCCGGCAGCAACTTTGATGGTGGGAGATTCAGCGGGCGATATTCAGATGGGTAAAAATGCGGGCGCTGCTGGCTGTATCGGGATTTGTTGGGGAAAAGCCCAGGTTAGTCATTTGGAAAATGCTGATGTGGCGATCGCATCTTTGGATGAAATTACAATTTTACCAGATTGAGCCAGGGAAACGGCATTGCCGTTTCCTCCAAATTAGGACACGGCATTGCCGTTTCCCTACAAATCAAGACAAGGTGTTGCCGTTTCCTCCAAATTAGGACACGGCAATGCCCATTGGTGACAACTTAACGTACAACCGATACTCCGGCAGGGGTTGAAACCCCTGCCTCAAAGCGAAAGTCCTCTTAAGAGGACTGAGAAGAAAAATTTAAGATTCATTAGTCCTCTTAAGAGGACTTTCGCTATTAGACAGGGAATTCATTCCCTGGCGGACTGACGGGCGGACGGAAGGATTGGGCGGACTGACAGTTTAAGCTGACACCAATGGGCATTGCCGTTTCCCTACAGACAACGCAAACCCAGAATTACGACATCTCTTTCAAGGCCGTCAAGTTCGGCAACTTGTGGCAGATATCCCCACTGCTGAAAGCCAAATTTCTCAAACAATCTTACACTCGGCTGATTGTGAGCAAAAATTATTCCTATGAGAGTTTTAAGCTTCAATTCTGGACTCCGCACAATTGCCGATTGCAATAAATTTTGTCCGATTCCGCAGCGTTGGCGATCGGGTGCGACGTAGATGCTAACTTCTGCTGTATGCTGATAGGCAGCGCGTCCGTAGAAAATCTGCAAACTCAGCCAGCCAACAATATTTTGTTCTGATTCCATTACCCAAATCGGCCAGGAATTGGAGGAGTGTTCTCTGTACCACGGGAGGCGGCTTTCGACTGAGACTGGTTTTAAATCTGCTGTGGCCATTCTGCCCGGTATTGCTGCGTTATATATTTGAACAATTGCTGGCAAATCGCTTTCTTCTGCGTCGCGGATTTTCATCGTTGGGTTGACTGTTGACTGTTGACTGTTGACTGTTGGCTGTTGACTGTTGACTGTTGGCTGTTGACTGTTGAGTGTTGACTGTTGACTGTTGACTGTTGACTGTTGACTGTTGACTGTTGACTGTTGACTGTTAACTGTTAACTAATGACTAATGACTAATAACTAATGACTCTTCTTGTACAGTTCCATAATATCGCTGACAGCCATCCGCGAATTTGCTCCCAAAGTCAGGGGCGATGTGTGTCCTCGCTGCAAGTGTTCTGCCGCCGCACAGCCGATCATTGCTGCGTTGTCTGTACAATATTTTAATGGCGGAAACAATACCCGCAAGTTGTGTTTTGCTGCTGCTGCTTGTAAGTGTTTTCGGAGTCCGCTGTTTGCTGCAACTCCGCCGCCGACTACAATAGTGGTAAGCCCGAAATTTACGGCGCAGTCGATCGCTCTTTTTGTTAAACCCTTGGCTACTGTTTCCTGAAAGCTAGCCGCAATATCATTAATTGTAGAGGCAGGCAAGATGCCTTCAGCACCCACATTGTTATTTTGTTTCTTGAGTTTCTGCACTAATTGCAAAACTGCGGTTTTCAAGCCGCTAAAACTACTGTCGTAAGGATGGTAGCCGCCACCCGGCAAGGAAATTCTCCCTTCTGGTAGAGGGTATGCTTGGGGATTGCCAAGGGCGGCCAATTTGTCAATCAGCGGCCCGCCCGGATATCCTAGCTGCAACAGTCTCGCGACTTTATCAAAAGCTTCGCCGGCAGCGTCGTCGCGTGTTTGTCCTACAGTTTCATAAACGCCGCAATCTTTGACGTAAATAAAGCTAGTGTGTCCCCCGGAAACTAACAAACACAAAAACGGTGGCTGCAAGTCTGGTTCGGTAAGGTAAGAAGCGTAGATGTGCCCTTCGAGGTGGTGGACGCCTAAAAAAGGTTTTTGATGGACTATTGCCAAGCTTTTCGCCGCTGTCAGCCCGACTAACAATGCACCTACTAAACCGGGGGCACAAGTCGCTGCAATGCCGTCAATTTCTGACCAACTCAGGTTTGCTTCACCGAGACACTGGGCAATTACCTGATTGAGCATTTCTAGGTGACTCCGCGAAGCCACTTCCGGTACTACCCCGCCATACTGCTCGTGGATTTTAATTTGTGATGCTACAACATTGCTGCAAACTTGACGATTCTTAACAATTGCTGCTGCTGTTTCGTCACAACTTGTTTCGATTGCGAAAATGGTTGCCATTAACTGCTAATTTTATTTGATAGGTTAGTTATTGCTAGCTTAACTAATTCGGCGCAAGTCCCCCGCTCTACCTGTACTCAGGTTATTGTTCAGGGATTTTTGCCCGATCGACAGGTAAGACCATCATCGGATGCAATGAAGGAATATCCTCGCGGTATTGCTAGCTCAGCATTGACCTATGAAAACGGGAATCCCTCATTCTATTGGGCTTTGCCACATCAATGATGGATACTTTACACTGTCAACAAACACGGTAATCTGGATTCCAGATCGGCAAGTTGAAATGCTTGTACAAAAACTTATTGTTTTGTAACAAAAGGAAACAATTCCATGCGACGATTGTTTGCTGCAATTTTAGTGTTGAGTGTCTGGATCAGTTTTGCTCCAGTTGCTTCGGCTTACAATTTAGTGCCGTGCAAAGACTCTCCCGAATTTAAGGAACTGGCTAAAAATGCACGTTCTACCAATGGCGACCCGGCATCTGCGAAAGCAAGATTCGATCGCTATTCTCAAGCTATGTGCGGCCCAGAAGGATACCCGCACTTAATCGTAGACGGCAACTTGAGCAAAGCAGGGGACTTTTTGATTCCTAGCATACTGTTCTTGTATATCGCCGGTTGGATTGGTTGGGTGGGCCGTTCTTATCTGCAAGTTACCAAAAAATCAGCAACCCCAGAGGAAAAAGAGATTATTATCGACGTTCCTTTGGCAATCAAATGTATGCTGAGCGGCGTTTTATGGCCTCTGGCAGCTCTCACATCAATCACCAGTGGTGAAATGTTTGCGAAGGACGACGAAATTACTGTTTCCCCCCGCTAAAATTGGGAAATGGAGATGAGCTAATAGCTAACAGTTAAGTGATTAACTAGAAAATAGCAATTAGCCCGCTTACCGATCGGCAATTACTAACTGTCTCGAATTTTCAGGAGCAGAATTCATGCAATACTTTGTCAAGTTTCTTTCGACAGCACCAGTATTGGCTATCCTTTGGATATCTATTCAAGCTGCGGCTTTAATTGAATTTAACCGCTTTTTCCCCGACCTGCTTTTCCATCCAATGCCTTAAGATTTGAGGGAAATTAGGTGGCAAAACCTAGAAGGTAAGAGTTGAGAGTTTTGATTTTTGAATTATGAGTTACAGGTTAATTTAAAGCTCAAATATCAAAACTCTCAAACCATACCCGTTAGTGCTAAACAGCGCATAAATTGGGTAAAATTCAAGGATATCAACTATTTAGTTATCAAATTAGTTACCAATGACTATTGACTAATGACTACTGACTACTGACTACTGACTACTGACTAATATTGTGAATCGATGAAGTCTTATCTCGCCGCAGCAATTCAAATGACTAGCTTGCCTGACCTGCAAAAAAATTTGGTTCAGGCAGAGGAATTAATCGACCTGGCAGTACGTCGGGGTGCGGAATTAGTTTCCTTACCAGAAAATTTCTCGTTTATGGGCGAAGAGGAGGAAAAAATTGCTTCAGCAGAGGCGATCGGGCTCCTGAGCGAAAAATTTATCAAAACTATGGCCCAGCGGTTCCAGGTAACGATTCTGGGCGGCGGATTTCCAGTGCCGACGACCGGGGGGAAGGTATACAATACTTGTTTGCTGGTAGACCAAAACGGCACTGAAGTGGCAAGGTACCAAAAAGTACATTTGTTCGATGTGAATGTGCCAGACGGCATTACTTACAGGGAATCGAACACGGTGAAAGCTGGTGAAGATTTGCCGCCAATTTATGTGTCGCCGGAGTTGGGGACGCTGGGACTTTCCGTGTGCTATGACGTGCGGTTCCCGGAAGTGTACAGGCATTTGTCGTACAAGGGGGCTGATATTTTGTTCGTGCCGGCGGCGTTTACCGCTTACACTGGCAAGGATCACTGGAAGGTTTTGTTGCAAGCTAGGGCGATCGAGAATACTTGTTATATGATTGCCCCTGCACAAACTGGCCGCCACTACGGTCGCCGTCAAACACACGGTCACGCGATGATTATAGATCCTTGGGGTACGGTTTTGGCCGATGCAGGAGAGGAACCGGGTGTGGCAATTGCAGAAATTAATCCCGATCGACTAGAACAAGTCCGCCGCCAGATGCCATCTCTGCAACACCGGGTTTTTCTTTGAAGGAATTTTGAGACCCATTGGGTCTCAAAATTTCAGTCCCCGTCAGCGACAAGACCTGAAAAGTTTTTATTCGATAAAGTAATTGTGTAGGTTCGTACAGACAAAAACTTAGATCATGTGCGTGCGATCGACCAAAATAACGGGGATGTAGCGGGTTTACGCCGATCTGTGACTGATATTGTCCGGGCGTGACTGTGGGCCCCGACAGCTTAATATATTGTTTTTTCCCGGAGAGGAACGGCCAATAACTCGCGATAAAATGTCTAAGGCAGGTTCAATGGGCGTGCACTTCTGCTAAAAGGCGAATTGGCGAAAGTAGAATTGCACGAAATGCGTCTTTTTGGAGAATTGACATCCACCCCGACCGTCGCGGACGGGGATTCCCAAACCTCACGATTTGAATTTCTGCTTCTTCGCAACTGCCTCCACCCTAAAAGAGATTTGGTCTTATGTTCGCTCCACAGACTAACCCCGCAAGCCCTGCGGTTTTTACGTATCGAATACCAAACGGAATTCTTCTCCTGTTTTGATTCTAGGGATGCTTACCATTGCCCTATCCTCTTTTCCCGGTCTACCGATTTTGCTTCGCCGCCAGCACCTCGGGCTGAACTTCGCTCGTATAGGCTGTTTGATCCATCGTCTCGGGTGGGTCGTTGACCAATTATATTGTAATATAAAGCCGTCCTAAAAGGACGAGGTTTCTACCCAATTTTCTGATGAAACACACTCTTTCGGTTTTAGTTGAAGATGAAGCGGGTGTCCTCACTCGAATTGCTGGTTTGTTTGCCCGTCGGGGCTTTAATATTGAAAGTCTCGCCGTTGGCCCGGCGGAGCAAGTGGGAATATCTCGGATTACGATGGTTGTACCGGGAGATGACCAGATTATCGAGCAGTTGACCAAGCAACTGTACAAGTTGATTAACGTGCTTAAAGTTCAGGATATAACGGAAATTCCCTGTGTGGAACGGGAGTTGATGTTGCTGAAAGTTAATGCTGCTAGCGGGACGCGATCGGAGATAATTGAGTTAGCTCAAATTTTTAGAGCGCGAGTGGTGGATATTGGTGATGATACGCTGACATTGGAAGTTGTCGGAGATCCCGGTAAAATGGTGGCGATCGTCCAGGTTCTGAATAGATTTGGGATTAAGGAAATTGCTCGTACTGGAAAAATTGCCCTGACGCGAGAGTCGGGGGTAAATACTGAGTTTCTCAAGTCTTTGGAAGCGAAAGTTTAAGTCATTAGTCATTAGTCATTAGTCATTAGTCATTAGTCATTAGTCAGAAAGAATGTTTTAACTTTTAACTTTCGACTTCTTATTACCAACTACCAATTACCAATGACTGATGACCAATGACTAATGACTCCTGACTAATTACCATTTAGGTTGACTTTCTATCAAAAGTGTGGCTGCGATGCTGTCTATCGGCTTTGAGAAAAAGTATCCTTGTCCGTATTCGCATTGCAGGGCTCTGAGTAAATTAAGCTGTTCGCTGGTTTCGATGCCTTCAGCAATTACATCCATACCTAAATGACTGGCTAAAATTAAAATAGTCTGTACAATCGCTTCGTTGCCTTCATCTTCAGTCATGCGGCTGACAAAAGCTCGATCAATTTTTAAAGCATCAGTTGGAAAAGTGTGCAGGCGGCTCAAAGAAGAATAGCCAGTGCCGAAATCGTCAATATATAATTGGATTTCTAAATTTTTCAATTCCGCGAGGATAGCGACTGCTGATTCGGCATTCTCCATGATGACGCCTTCAGTAATTTCTACCTTTAAAGTGCGGGGGTCAAGCTGAGTTTCTTGTAAAATTTCGCGGATGCGATCGATTAAATCCGGTTGTTTAAATTGTTGGTTAGAAAGGTTGACGCTGACAGTCAACGGCGGATTTGCGGGGAATTTTTGGTGCCACTCGTGGATCTGATGACAAGCCGATCGCATCATCCACCAGCCCATAGGTATAATCAATCTAGTTTCTTCAGCTACTAAAATAAACTCGCCAGGAGATACGACACCCCGCTGCGGGTGATACCACCGCATCAGCGCTTCAAAACCGCTGATTCTACCAGTAACTAGAGAGACGATGGGCTGATAGTAAAGCTGAAATTCCTGGGAGTCTAAAGCGCGTCGCAGGTCGTTTTCCAGTTGCAAAAGGGCGACGGCGCGAGTGTGCATACTTAAGTCGAAAACTTCGTGGCGAGCTTTGCCCAATCCCTTAGCATGATACATGGCAGCATCTGCATCTCGGAGCAGTTCTTCAGGCCGATCGTACAATATCGGGAACGGGGCATTGGGAACCGGAGAGTCAGAAGATAAGCAAGACAAAGAAGTTTCCCGATCGATATTTCCCAGATTTTCGGGACTCGACAGTTTGCTGGTTTCCCTTGGATACGGAGGAAAACCAGAACAAACAATCCCAATGCTAGCACTGGTAAAAACTTGATATTCGTTAAGGTAAAAAGGCTCTGCCAGTTCCGCCTGCACTCGTTCGGCAATCTGGATCGCATCCTCGGTGCTTTTGATATTTTCCAGCAAAATAGCGAATTCGTCGCCGCCAAGACGGGCAACGGTATCTCCAGCGCGCAAACAGATTCCCAGGCGCTGCGCGATCGCGATGAGCAACCGATCGCCCACTAAATGCCCCAAACTGTCGTTAACAACCTTAAAGCGATCGAGATCGATAAACAGCACCGCAAACAAAATTTCGGGGCGGCGTTTGGAAAGATCGATCGCGTGCCCCAAGCGATCCATAAATAAAGCTCGGTTGGGCAAACCGGTTAGCATATCGTGCAAAGCATCGTGTACTAACTTATCTTCTGCTATTTTGCGGAGGGTAATATCTTCGACAGTGCCTTCGTAGTAAAGTAAATTTCCGTCAGGATCGCGAACTGCCCGGCCGTTCTCGGAAACCCAGATAGTAGTGCCGTCAGCGCGGTAAACTTGGGACTCGAACTCAGACACAAAACCGTGTTTTTCGATCGCGCGCAAAAACTCCGCGCGCCGGTTGGGATCGAGGTAAAGTTGGCGGTCTATATCTTGGATATTCGCGATCAATTCGGCGGCCGACTCGTAACCGTAAATTCTCGCCAAAGCAGGGTTAGCGCTGAGGTAGCGTCCGTCGGGCGTTGTCTGGAAAATGCCTTCGATCGCATTTTCAAAGATACTGCGGTATTTCTCTTCCGCCTGTTGCAGCGCGAATTCTGCCTGCTTGCGATCGGTGATATCCGTCAACGTGCCGAGATAGCCTAGAACTTCCCCGCTTTTGGTCATTTCTGGCACTGCTTGCCAAAATACCCAGGTTGTGAAGTCACCGTTGCAAAAGCGGTACTCTAACTTACAGGGCAACTTGTCTGTGACAGCGCGATACCACTGGCTCAAAACACGATCGCGGTCTTCGGGATGCAAACTTTGCGCCCAACCTTCGCCTAGTGCCTTTGGCGCAGTCAGTCCCGCCATCTCCAAAAATCGCTCATTGACGTACAAGCAATCTCCAGCAGCGTCGGCGCGAAAAATCCCGACAGGCAGTATTTTTGCCAAGGTGTAATAGCGGTATTCGCTTTCTAGCAACGCGCTGGCAGCTACTTTAGTCTCTGTGATGTCAAACATTGCGCCTTGAAGGATGACAGACTTGCTTGCTTCATCGCGAACTGCGGTAGCTTGATCGCGGAACCAGACGACTCGGCCGTTGCGGGCGATCGCGCGGTATTCTGAAACCAGCGACCCGTCGCAGAAGATATCTTCTCCATCGCTGAATTTCTGTGTGGCGTTTTCCACTAACACGCGGTCACGGTCTTCTGGGTGAACGAGTTTCAGCCACAGGTTGGGATCTGCTCTCCATTCAGCTACAGAATAACCTAGAAAAGTCTCGATTTGCGGGCTGATGTAAAGTTTGGCAGCCGTGCGGTTGAGGGGAGAAATGTAGGTGACAGCGGGCATTTGTTCTACCAGGGCGCAGTATTTCGCTTCTACAGTGGACAGTGCTGCTTCTAGGCGCTGCCGCTCTAATTCGGCGGCGGCCCGTCCAGCAAAGATGCTGAGAATTAATCGGAATTTGGCAAGATGTGCTTCCACCAGGGGTTGATCGTGGAAAATACAAATAATGCCTAAAGGTTCGCCGTAAGAGTTTTTCAGCAAGACTCCCAGGAAACTGCGCGCACCCGTAACTATCGGTCTGCGGTCTTCTGGAAAGGTTTCCCCGAGGTAGTCTGGACAGGAATACATTCCCTCCTCCAGCACCCGCGCTTCGGGAGTATTGGCGGTGTCGCACTCAAAGTTTGGCTGCTGCTGTCCGTCGCTCCAAAAACTGATAAGTTGCAATCTATCGGCCGCAGCATCGGTGCGTGCCTTCGACTTAATCGATTTGGCAGCGACGGCGGTGCGAACTCCGAGTGCTGAGGCTAAGTGGCAAACTAAGGCATCAAAGAATTCTGCTCCCCCCGGCGACTCAGTACCTGCTAGGATTTCGCCCAGCAAATCTTCCTCTAATTGCTCGGAAGCAGTAACTTTGGGAGGATTCTCGGCATTCGGGCGATCGGGATTTTCCCCCATCGAACCCGAAATGCTCAGACTTAGGGTTTTGCAGGTTCCAGGCCCCATAATAGGCGAAGAATTCACACTTAGGTGCTGTTGCTTGGCCAAGAATACAGCCTGGCCCATACCTAAAACTTTACCCAAGAAGCTGTCAGTTGCCTGCCACAGATTTGAGTTGGGAAAAATCAAAAAGTTTTTCCGCATTTTCAATCCCGCAGATAAATCGTCGGGCTTTAATTCTGCCAACTGCCGTTGCTCGTGGGCTAGCGGTAGACTAGATAGCCTTCGGTGCCACTTGAGATAAATCGTGGACGCCACGGCTAAAGTCGCCAATAATCCCAGAAGATATGCAAGAATCTCAAAGTAAAAAAATAAATCTAGATCGAACATCGATTAGCACCGCTCGACAATTGTTGTAGTTATCTGAAGCCAATCTATTTAAAAATAACTAAGTATCGTCACAGATGGGTAACGAATACAAGGTAAGATCGCCGTGAAGGCGACAACAGAGTTAACAGTTCACAAAAAACCTGGCACTACTTGACATTACCGAACTTTTTGTATTTTTTTTCGTACAGGCTGAAACCGTACAGGTGAAATTGTAAACACATATATACGATTGTGGCACTCCTCTAAGGGGGTGAGTTTACGTTTACTTTTCTAATCATAATTAACGCTGCATTCACATCAGCATTAATCCGACTTTCATTCCAAGACCGAAACCATCCGCGTTTATCGATCTTACCCTGGTAAGAGTCTTGCTTACCGACAGGCTCTAAATCCCCTAATCTGCACTTATTTGTATAATATGCTTGTGTAACTATTATGTTGATACCGACTATCTCAGTTTTGTAAGTAATAAACTTTATGATTTCGGCATGAGGAATTACACCCAAAATTTGATGCTTTTTTTGTGATTTTATCTTCTGTTTATTTCTCAGATTGGTGTCAATAATGAACTGAATTATTTTCCGAGCCACCAACCGCTTGATAATCAAACTGCTGGTTTTATCTTGGTAGTTTTCTAATCGTTTATTTCGATTAAAGGTGATTTGCTGCATTTGGCGCGTGGTAGATTTTCCCTGGTAAAGTTTTGATAGTAAAAATGCTCGGCGCTGATTGAAACATTGATTGATTGATTTGAGATTTTTTTGATTATCATAAATAGTTGGAATAAATGTTGGCTTATTGGATGCCACAGCTACGAGGTGATCGATCCCTAAATCTATACTTGCTCTAAGGTGGCAATTTAAATTCACCAACGTTACAAGCTTTTGATGGGCAGCCTCAACAAAGTATAGTGCTGTTGCAGGAACTATTCTTACCTTGATGACATTAGGAGATTTTGTATAAATTATTATGTCACTTGGAGAGAAATGAAGTAGTCCCTTATTGGAGTCGCTCCCCCTTTTTTTTATGGATTGGTTATCAGAACTGAACAAGTTACCTGTACAGATTCTATGTTTGTATTGGGGGATGCTGGGGAGAAATGAAAATTTAGGTATATCTCGGTCATAAGCTATTCTTGACTTTTGGCAATCCTCCCAATCGTGAACAACTTGTTTGAAAACTTGCTTGCTAATATTAGCAGGGAATGATTGAGAGCAGTCTCTAGGTTTGAAAATGGCAAATAACTGTCTGATAATTTTAGTGCCACCAACTTTAGAGCCCGAAGTGAAAAAGTGTGTCCTCATAAATATTTACCATGATCGTAGAGATTTTTGAACAGAAATGATAAGCCATCAAACTGTTTATAAAACTGATGCTGCCGATCTATGTAATGCCTTTCAACAACCCTCATAAATTTTGGGATAAACGAAAAGTTTTTTGTTGCTTTGCTAAGCAATATACAATAAAGTCTAGGGATTATCTGATCTAGTGTAACACCCATGATGAAAGCGATCGTTTTTCAAACCCCCGGAAGCCCGTCCGTATTGAAAGTGCAAGATATCCCCGCCCCTACTATACAAACAGAAACTGAAGTTTTGGTGCGGTTGCGAGCGGCGGGTATCAATCCGATAGATACTAAGTTGCGATCGCGCGGCACTTTTTACCCCGATAAAGCTCCTCACGTTTTGGGGTGCGACGGTGCTGGAGTCGTAGAGGCTATCGGTGCTGGTGTGCAAAGTTTCCAAGTGGGAGACGAGGTTTTTTTCTGCAATGGCGGTTTGGGCGGGTCGATCGGTACTTATGCTGAGTTTGCCGTTGTAGACGAACGCTTTCTCGCCCTCAAGCCTGCTGCTTTAAGTTTTGCTGAGGCGGCGGCGGCACCGTTAGTTTTAATTACAGCTTGGGAATCGCTGTACGATCGAGGGCGCTTGCAAGCCGGTCAGGTGTTATCAAAGAAGGTGCTGATTCAAGCTGGTGCCGGCGGTGTCGGCCACGTCGCGATACAGTTGGCGAAGTTACAGGGGGCAGAGGTTTGCACGACTGTTAGTTCAGAGGAAAAAGCCAATTTTGTCAAGCACCTAGGTGCAGATTCAGTTATTTTATACAAAAATACCAATGTTGTCGATGAGGTTTTGACTTGGACTCAAGGACAAGGAGTTGATTTGGCTTTCGATACAGTCGGGGGAGAAACTTTTTACCAAACTATTCCGGCTGTTCGATTTTATGGAGATTTGGTAACAATTTTGGAACCAGATCCAGCTTTGGGCAATTTGAAAACAGCGAGAATGCGGAATCTGCGAATTAGTCTGGAATTAATGTTAACACCGATGCTGGAAGGTTTGGTGGAGGAACAGGAACAGCAGGCTCATATTTTGCAGAAGTGTGCTCGTTTGTGCGATCGCAACTTGCTAAAAATTCACGTCAGCAAAACTTTCCCTCTCGAAGAAGCGCAAGCCGCTCACGAACTGTTAGAAACAGGCTCAGTAACCGGTAAAATAGTGCTTGAAATTGGGGGTTAAAAATGCGGCTGCTTAAATAAGAAATTGACAACTGATATCATGTCCGGTCGAGGAACCGCGATTTTTGTAGGGCGAGTTCACCAAGAATACCTGCCAATAATTGACACTCTCAAAAACCCGCCCCGACCGGGATATTATCGTTAATCGATCGGACATGATATGAAATTATTGGATAGAAAGGTGCAAAATCCTCGTTAATAATTTTGAGAGAACTCTGGCTAATTCGACGACCCAGGTGAATCTTTGTTTTCTATCCAGTCCGTTGGCATCGGAATGATTCATCTGTCTCTTCCGTTTCTCTGTATCCTCTGCGCCCTCTGCGGTTTAATTCGGTTCTATAAACAAGAGCGAAAACCGCATAGGGAAAATGCCATTGTCGATCGACAAATTAGGGGGTCATTCGATTTTAGATTTTAGATTTTAGATTTTAGATTTTATACCAATTTTAAAAAAGAATACTGTTGCATTCTTTTTTAAAATTGGTATAAATAACTTCCACTCTTGAAAGTGGGATGGGCGTCCCGCCCGTCTTTTTTGGACGGGCGGGACGCCCATCCCACAATAACAATTAAAATTGTAAGTTATTTAATTCGCCATCCTAACGGCGATTCACTTGTAACCAAATTTCCAGCGTCACCAGCAGCCACAGCTTCAGCCCATAGCGGGGAAAAACTTCCCCACGATAGTTTAGCCATTCGCGGATTAGTGTTTGATCGAGGTAAGGCGCGATCGCCGCATGACGATTCAGCAACAATGATCGCGCTTGCCGCTGCCAATCCCTCAAAAACCACTGCTGCATCGACATCACCATCCCGCTTTTCGGACGGTTGACAATGACATCTGGCAGCAAATCAGCCACAGCAGCCTTGAGAACCGCTTTTTCCTGCGCGCCCGAAAGCTTATATTCTGGGGGAATTTGCAAACTCAGCGCCACCATCCGCGAATCAAACAAAGGCGATCGCGCTTCCAATCCCGCCGCAGCGGTGAGATTATTCACCTTGGTCAAAATGTAATCGGCTCCTTTAAACTCAATGTTGAGCCGCATCAGCCGATTCAAAAACGTTGTTTCTGTCTGTTGCAATTCCTCAGCAAAGACGGAAGGCGCATTCTTCACCTTTTCCCAAACCTCCGGCTTCAGCAAACGTGGCAAATCCACATAGCATTTTTGAAACGAAGTCAAGTAAGCTGCGATCGGATCTGGTTTACCCTGAACCGAACCATACAAACTATTCAGCAGCATCGGCTTATTTTTCGGCCCGCCAAAGCACGGATCGCCGCCTTCGCCATTGAGTACCACGTCTGCAAATTGCTTTGCCGATCGCCCCAACAGCAAATTGGGAACCGTCAAGCCTTCCCCCACCGGATCATCCATTGCCGCCAGTGTTTCCGGTAGTAAATCCCAAATTTGCTGCGGCGAAACTTCCAAAACGTGGTGCTCAGTGCCACAATGTGCCGCAACGATGTTGGCAAATTCAATCTCGCTGGGATATTGATCGCCAAAGTGCATCGAAAAAGTGTGCACCGGGCGATCGTGCAGTCTTGTGGCGATCGCGGCGACGCAACTGGAATCAATACCGCCCGAAAGATATGCTGCGACTGGTTCTCCCGCTGGTAGCGCTGACTGCACCAGTTGTTCCAAAAGCGATCGCACTTGTTGACTATGCCATTCCAAAGGGCGATCGGCATTAGTAATTTGCTCCTGTGGCTGCCAGTATCTGTGCGCCTCAATATCCGGTAAGTACAGGTAGCTACCGGGCCGCAACTCTCGCACCGCTTCCCACAGCGTTTGTGCTCCGGGTACAAACGCACAGCACAAGTAGTCGCGCAAAGCAACTAAATCAAGTTCTCGATCGTGATACGGATTGAGCGATCGCAGTCGAGGCGCAATCCAGCGAGTCGTTCCTGTACGAGTGTAATAGAGCGTTTTGGCTCCAACGCGATCGCGCCCCAGACACAAGGTTTTCTCCTCTCGATCCCACACAGCAAGGGCAAATTGTCCTTCCAGTAAGCTCAAAGTTTGAGGGCCTGACTGTTCCCATAGCCGCCCGACGATCGCCAAATCGGTCAATCCCTCGGTATCAATCTGTTGTTTGAGCGTTGGAGTGCGATCGAAGCAGCAGTCACCTACGAGCACAAATCGCCGATTGGGGCTGAAGGTGGGTTGAGCTCCGATTATGGCAAAACCGGAAGTTTCCCAAGTTGCAGGGTGCGATCGGACTTCTGGGCCCCAAGCAATGACCCAATTCGGGTTAATCAACTTCTGATTTTCCATTGATTTATTAAGCTTTTTATGGACGGGCAGGATGCCCATCCCACAATAAATTCACTCTTTGTGGAACAGGCATCTTGCCTGTTGCGGGCAGGATGTCCATCCCACAATAAATTCACTCTTTGTGGAACAGGCATCTTGCCTGTTGCTGACAGTGGTGCAAGTTAAAAAATATTAGAAAGTAACTTATAAATCAATCTAAAAATAGCTGTGCCAGCGATCGCACCCAAAGCACCCAACCATCCCACAAACAACACGCCAGTGATCGGAGAATTCGGATAAATCGCACCTGCAGCCGTCTGTAAAACCGGGAAAAACCACAGCAAAGCCACAGTACCTGCGCCAATAATCAACATCTCAGTTTGTTCGATCGCCCTGCGGTACTGGCCGTAAATCAAACCCGCCACAATCATCCCCAATAATCCGATACTCAAGCCAGGAGACGGCAGCAAACTCGTCAGGGCGATCGCCAGCACCCCCGCCTCAAAACCCGTAAACGCCGCCCCGGACAAAACCTCCCAAATCGAAAAAGTCGCTCTCTGCGAAGGTTGCAGCCCTCCTGGAGGTGTTGCAGCAACCCGTACAGGAGGAGGTGGCTGAGTCGGTTGAAGAGGTATCGGAGGCGGCGCCACCACGACTGTAGGTGGTTGAGAATGTTGTTGAGGCCGAGACATCAGAGCCGCTTCCACCTCCCTCGCAGATTGAAACCGCTGGCTGGGAGCTGATAATAACATTCGATCGAGAACGTGAGCCAAACGCGAACTTACCTGCACCCGCGACTGCCAATTCCACTCATTTCTGTAACTATCAAAAAGCTCCGTCGGTTGCAAACCACTCAGCAAAGTAATACAAGTCACAGCCAAAGCATACAAATCCGTTGCCGGATAAACTTCTTGCCCGCTCATCTGTTCTGGCGGAGCATAACCCAAAGAATAAATGCCAGTCGAAGCTTTTGCACTCCCAACACTTTGTGTTACTTGTTTAACAGCCCCAAAATCTAATAAATAAAGCCGACCGTTTTTACCCCGCATAATATTAGCAGGTTTAATATCCCGGTGAATCGAACCGCGAGAGTGTACAAAATCGAGAACCTTCAAAATTTCCCGCAGCACCTCCACCGTTTCCGCCTCCGAAAACCTGCCTTTAACAGCCTGTTCATCCTCCAAATTTTTACCGTCAATAAATTCTTGAACCAGATAGAAAAACTGATCGTTTTTTCCCGGCTGCAAACTCGTAACAGTCAGCTCAAAAAAAGCCAGCAAACTCGGAATTTGGGAATGTTCGTTTCCCAGTTCTTCCAGCACCGCCGCTTCCCGTTCAAAAAGAGTTTGAGCGATTTTTAGCTGGGGCGGAGTCAGACTTACCGACGGCTGCAAAAGTTTAGCAACGCACTGCCGCATCGCGGGAGTATAGCGGTCTCTGGCCAAAAATGCCGCCCCAAAACCGCCTTGACCCAACAACCTCACGGGCAAATAGCGCCCGCTCAAAATCATGGGCATCCCGCAAGCGGTGCAAAACTTTTGCTGCACCGTTTTCAGCCGCGAACTGTCATCGAGGTCGGGAAAAGAGTTTTGAGGGCGCGGGCAGCCCGGTCGGGTGCAGTAAACTTCCATTTTTGTTTGCTAAGAAGAGGGAAGAAGGAAGAGGAAAGAAGGAAAAGGGAAGAACGAAGAAAAAGTGATGGTTAAACCAGATTTCGATTTCTCAACTCACCGCGAACTGCTAACTGCCAGCGACCTAAGAGATTAACTTCCCGCCGAGTTGGGAGTTCCTATTTCTATGAATCCCAAATCGAGCGCCGGGGGTTCTTTCTTCTCCAGGATGGTCGAATAAGTAGCAAACTGGGGCAAAATTTCATTGCTGAAAGCCTCGGCAGCTTTAGAACGGTAGCGGTTGGGGTTGTAAATCAGCGACAAAATGCGAGTTACCAAAACTTCGTCCATTTGAGATTTGTGCAAGACGCCCATGAGCAACTCTTTTTCGATCGCCGAAACCGAGACAAAAGCAGCTCCTAGCCCCGACTGAACGGCATTTTTAATGGCTTCGATCGAATTTAGTTCCATCTCTATTTTCAAGCGGCGCGTGTCTATGCCGCAGCGAGTCAGTACCTGATCGATTACTTTGCGGATCGTAGACTGCGAATCGAGAGATATAAACTGCAATTTGTAAAGGTCTTCTTTTTGGATAGTTTCTTGTTGTACCATCGGGTGAGATGGAGGAAGAATCAGAGCCAGTTCGTCCTCAGCGTAAGGAACAATTTCTAAAGCTTCTACAAGTTCGGTAGGAATTTCTCCGCCAACAATTGCCAAATCGATTTGCCCGTTGGCCACACTCCACGCCGTGCGGCGAGTCGAGTGAACGTGAAGCTGTACTGCTACATCCGGGTACTTTTGGCGAAACATTCCAATCATCCGGGGCAGCAAATAGGTTCCCGTTGTTTGAGAAGCGCCAACAATCAAAGTACCGCCTTGGAGATTTTGCAAGTCTTCCAGAGCTCGACAAGTTTCCTGGCAAAGCGATAAAATTTTCTCGCCGTAACTCAGCAGCAGGTGTCCGGCTTCGGTCAGTTGCGCCCGCCGCCCCCCCCGGTCAAACAGTGGCACGTCCAACTGTCTCTCTAAGTTTTGCACCTGCAAGCTAACTGCTGGCTGGGATACATAGAGGCTGTCCGCGGCGCGTTTGAAGCTTCCTTCAGAGGCGATCGCCTTGAGAATGCGTAACTGGTCTAAAGTGAAAGGAAGGTCAGACATATATCTAAATTGTCAGTTGTCAGTTGTCAGTTGTCAGTTGACGGTTGACGGTTGACTGTAGGCAGCGAACAGCAAACAGCGAACAGTCAACAGCGAACAGTCAACAGCGAACAGCGAACAGTCAACAGCGAACAGTGAACAGTTAACTGACTGATAACCGCTGAATGCTCCCATAGATACTTTGTGACACAAATTGGCCGAGAATCAATAACTTTTCTTAATATTTGCAATGACGATCGACTTGGCGCTCGACTCCCACTTAGTTATTCTGGGTCTATTACTGGTTTTTGCGATCGCCCACAGCGGTTTAGCAGCCCTCCGACCCAAAGGTGAAAAGCTGATCGGGCCGAGACTTTACCGGGTTTTGTTTGCCCTTGTCAGTTTGCCGCTAGCCGTCATTCTGATTGTCTACTTTTTCAACCACCGCTACGACGGCGTACAGCTTTGGCAAGTACAGGGATTACCCGGAGTTAAACCCGCAGTTTGGATACTTTCGGCAATTTCCTTTCTGTTTTTGTACCCAGCAACTTTCAACCTCCTAGAAATTGCCGCCGTCCAAAAGCCCCAAGTTCACCTCTACGAAACTGGCATCATTCGCATCACCCGTCACCCGCAAATGGTGGGACAAGTGATTTGGTGCGTGGCCCACACCCTGTGGATTGGCACTAGCTTTACCCTCGTCACTTCCATCGGTTTGGTACTTCACCACCTGTTCGGAGTGTGGCACGGCGACAGGCGACTTCAGGCTCGTTTTGGAGAATCCTTTGAAACCATCAAATCTCGAACCTCAATCATGCCTTTTTTGGCAATCCTACAAAAGCGTCAAACCCTTGATTTGCTTGAGTTTCTGCGCCCTTCCTATCTAGGTGTAGTCATTTTTACGGGCCTGCTGTGGGAAATTCATCCTTTTTTGATGCGTGTCACTAGGAACATATACTGGTAGCATGATCCCTAGGATAGAAAAAAAATTATTAAATTTTGAGGGCTCATGGTGTTGTCGGTTAGCGAACGCACTTTTGCACAAGAGGTGTTTCAAGCCTCTACCCCCGTTTTAGTTCACTTTTCGGCTCCTTGGTGCGGTTTGTGCCGCGCGATCGACCCCACGCTTAAGACTTTTGAAGCACAGTGGGCAGGAAAAGTCAAGCTCGTAGGGGTGAATGCCGATCAATGTTTCAAGTTGGCCCACACTTATCGGCTGACAAGTCTGCCCACGCTGATTTTGTTTGAGGGCGATAAAGTTCGATTTAGATTGGAAGACTACCAAGGACGCGAGGAACTGCGGCGGACTCTGGATGCCTGGATGCTGGCCGCTCACGTAGCTTCCCCATCTCAACGGCTGCAACTTCAGGAAGTAGCCAACAGGTAACGGCTGCAAGTTATTCGGCTTTTAGGTAGAAAGCAGAAGCAATTCCTCATTTGTCGATCGGCCCCCTGAGCGCCAAATGTCGCAGTCCTGAATACAGAAACAGAAACAGTGTTTTTTACAAAAATATAGTGTGGAACGCCAGGGTATCGGTTAAAAAACCCGGTTTCTTGATTTCTTTCCGTCCAAGCTCGATTTGTCAGTCTATATTTGGGCATAGATTTAAGGCGAACTAGATCGATCAGCTCGATCGGGAAAATATGCAGTAGGTCTCAAGCGTTGTCGATCGACAACGCTTGAGAATTACAACAAGTATTTATGCCGGGTCGCGCAGGCTTGTGTCACAATTGTTTACAGTTTGGGCAATATCTAGTAGAAACTTTAAACTACCTATCAGTGATGGAACTGCTTTATCAATATGCTTGGCTGATTCCTGTCCTGCCACTGGCAGGCGCAATGCTAGTAGGTCTAGGCTTAATCACCTTTAACCAGGCAACCAACAAACTCCGACAAGCGAATGCGATATTAATCGTGTCCGCACTCGGAGGGTCAATGGTACTATCCTTCGCATTGCTGTGGAGTCAACTACAGGGCCACGCACCCTACACCCGCACTATTCAGTGGGCTTCTGCTGGCGACTTCTCGCTGAATATGGGCTATATCATCGACCCGCTGACGGCGGTGATGCTGGCGATCGTCACTACGGTCGCCTTTTTGGTGATGATTTACACCGACGGCTACATGGCTCACGATGACGGCTACGTGCGCTTTTACGCCTACCTGAGCATCTTCAGCGCCTCGATGTTGGGTCTGGTAATCAGCCCGAACATCGTTCAGATTTACATTTTCTGGGAACTCGTAGGTATGTGTTCGTACCTGCTAGTCGGATTTTGGTACGATCGCAAACCCGCTGCTGACGCTTGCCAAAAAGCTTTTGTCACCAACCGCGTCGGCGACTTCGGCCTACTGCTGGGCATCCTCGGCATTTACTGGGCCACCGGCAGCTTTGAATTTGAGGTGATGGGCGAACGTCTGCACTCATTAGTCGAATCCGGTGCCCTCAGCGCGACTCTGGCGACAATCTTCGGCGTCCTGATATTTTTGGGGCCAGCAGCCAAATCCGCTCAATTCCCCCTCCACGTCTGGCTACCAGACGCAATGGAAGGCCCGACACCGATTTCGGCCTTAATCCACGCCGCGACAATGGTAGCCGCCGGCGTATTCCTGATCGCTCGGATGTACCCGGTGTTTGAAGGGCTGCCTGCAGTCATGAATTTGATCGCCTGCACTGGCTGTTTTACGGCATTTATGGGTGCTTCGATCGCGATTACCCAAAATGACATCAAAAAAGGCCTCGCCTACTCCACCATCTCCCAACTCGGCTACATGGTGATGGCAATGGGCGTCGGCGCTTACAGTGCCGGACTTTTCCACTTGATGACTCACGCTTACTTCAAAGCAATGCTGTTCCTGTGTTCAGGTTCAGTGATTCACGGGATGGAAGCAGTTGTAGGCCACAACCCCGCACTCGCTCAAGATATGCGAGTCATGGGCGGCTTGCGGAAATATATGCCGATTACCGCTTCTTGCTTTTTAATCGGAAATTTGGCAATCTGCGGAATTCCGCCGTTTGCTGGTTTTTGGTCAAAAGACGAAATCCTCGCCAGCGCCTTCTCCGCAAATCCCGCTTTGTGGGCTGTTAGCTGGCTGACGGCCGGGATGACCGCGTTTTATATGTTCCGAATGTATTTCAGCACCTTTGAGGGCGAATTCCGGGGCAATGACAGCGCCATCAAGCGGCAACTCTTGCAACCCGGTGTTGTTTTTGGCCCCGGAGCGATGAACGTTAAGGAATTGGCATCAACTGGCGACAGTCACGATGAGCACGACCATTTGCCTCACGAATCTCCTCTGACAATGGCTCTGCCGTTAGTTTTGCTGGCAGTACCTTCTGTGTTTATCGGTTTTCTCGGTACGCCGTTTGCCAATTATTTCGAGCAGTTTGTTCGCGCTCCAGGCGAGTCTCTCGAAGAAGTTTTGGAACACGCTGCTGAGTTCAATTTGACGGAATTTTTGATTATGGGCGGAAGCTCTGTAGGTATTGCTTTGCTGGGCATTACTTTGGCTTCTCTGATGTATTTGAGCCGTAAAATTGACGCAAGTGCGATCGCCCAAAAAATCAAACCGCTTTACGAGTTCTCCCTCAACAAGTGGTATCTCGACGATATCAACGATTTTCTCTTTGTCAAAGGCAGCCGCCGTTTAGCGCGGCAAGTCATGGAAGTTGATTTGCGAGTCGTCGATGGTGTCGTCAACTTAACAGGGTTTCTCACCTTGGTTAGCGGCGAAGGTTTGAAATACTTTGAGAGCGGTCGCGCTCAATTTTATGCCCTGATTGTGTTTGTCGCAGTTCTGGGTTTTGCGATCGTTTCTGGAGTCGGTTAAATCTGTAGAGATACGGCCTTGTCCATTGGTGTCAACAAACAGGTAAAACCGATAGTCCGACAGTCCGACAGACAGGGAATGAATTCCCTGTCTCAAAGCTAAAGTCCTCTCAAGAGGACTGAAGAACTCCTTAAACCTCTTATTGTGGAACAGGCATCTTGCCAGTTCAATACTGGCTTTTTTGCAGATATCTATTAGTCCTCTTCAGAGGACTTTCGCTAAAAGCCCCGTGGGTTTCAACCCCTGGCGGACTCGCGGACTTGCAGATGATCGGCTTAAGTTGACACCAATGGGCAATGGCATTTCCCACCACAAGATATTTTAAGAACGGGTATTAGCTTAATAAATCACAATTGACAATTAGCAAATAGAAATAAATCTTTCATTAAACTTAACTGTTGCGATCGCATAATTTGTCCAAATAATAGCCAAAAAAATTGTTACGTCTAAAGAAAGTATAAAATTTAGGCTAAAATTGGCAAAATGTGTTTAAACCTAATAACTGATGGATCATTTTAAAACGCAATGGATACAGCTAACTTTCCCTGGTTAACAACAACAATTCTGTTTCCCATTGCTGCGTCCTTGCTGATTCCTTTAATTCCCGATAAGGATGGCAAGACGGTGCGGTGGTATGCCCTAATTGTGGGTTTGATCGATTTTGCCCTACTTGTTTACGCTTTTTACACTCAGTACGACTTCAGTAATCCAGATTTGCAACTGGTAGAAAGTTATACTTGGGTGCAGCAACTCGATTTGAATTGGTCTGTGGGTGCTGACGGTTTATCGATGCCGCTGATTTTGCTGACTGGTTTTATTACTACTCTGGCTACTTTAGCTGCTTGGCCGGTCACATTTAAACCGAAGCTTTTTTACTTTTTGATGCTGACAATGTACGGCGGCCAAATCGCAGTTTTTGCCGTACAGGATATGTTGCTGTTTTTCCTAGTTTGGGAACTGGAATTAGTCCCGATTTACCTGATTTTGTCAATCTGGGGCGGCAAGAAGCGCCTCTACGCAGCAACTAAGTTTATCCTATACACCGCAGGCGGTTCGCTGTTTATTTTGCTGGGCGCGCTGACGATGGCGTTTTACGGCGATACGGTGACTTTTGATATGCGGGCGATCGCAGCTAAAGATTACGCCCCCACTGTAGAATTGCTCCTGTATACAGGTTTCTTAATAGCTTACGGCGTCAAACTGCCAATTTTTCCGCTGCACACTTGGCTCCCTGACGCTCACGGCGAAGCAACCGCACCCGCCCACATGTTGCTAGCAGGAATTCTGCTAAAAATGGGCGGCTATGCTTTACTGCGGATGAATGCGGGAATGCTCCCGGATGCTCACGCTGTCTTCGCACCCATCTTGGTAATTTTGGGTGTGGTTAACATTGTTTACGCCGCCTTAACTTCTTTTGCTCAGCGCAATTTGAAGCGAAAAATTGCTTATTCTTCGATTTCGCACATGGGGTTTGTGCTGATTGGGATAGCTTCGTTTACCGATTTGGGAATTAGCGGTGCAATGCTGCAAATGGTTTCCCACGGTTTAATTGGGGCGAGTTTGTTCTTTATGGTGGGCTGCACTTACGATCGCACTCACACGCTCATGCTCGACGAAATGGGCGGTGTCGGGCAGAAAATGCGTAAGGTTTTTGCCATGTGGACTGCTTGTTCTATGGCTTCTTTGGCTTTGCCGGGAATGAGCGGTTTTGTAGCAGAATTAATGGTGTTTGTAGGTTTTGCAACGAGCGATGCTTACAATCCAGTATTTAAGGTTTGCGTGGTATTTCTAGCTGCTGTCGGGGTGATTTTGACTCCGATTTACCTGCTGTCGATGCTGCGTGAAATCTTCTACGGCCCTGAGAATAAGGAATTGTCGGATCACGAGGAATTGGTGGATGCGGAACCGCGAGAAGTGTTTATTATTGCGGCTCTGTTAGTGCCGATTATTGGCATTGGTTTATATCCGAAGATGCTGACTCAGGTTTACGATGCGACTACTGTACAGTTGACTGCAAAATTGCGCGATTCTGTGCCGTCGCTAGTGGCTAAGGCTGCTACGAATAAAACTCTGTCTCTGCGTGCTCCGGCGATCGAGCCGAGCAAGTTATGATTTGAACGAGATGTAGGAATAAAACCCCCAAAATCTTAGAAAGATAGAGTTTGGGGGTTTTCTATTTTAATTGATATACAAATCAGGGAAACTTTGGCTCTCAAGCAATTTGGAGTTGGGTTTTAGAAAAAAATGGGTATGCGGTCAAGGAGTGCGATCGAAGTGTTAGACCGGAACTATGGTATAATTAATACTTATGGGGAGCAGTTTTTGGTGGGGGCGTATTGCAAGGTTATCTGTTCGTGTTTGGTACCTCATATTTCGGTTAGGTGAACAGTGAGAATTGACGATATTGTTAAGCTATTCGACGCAATTACAAAATTGCTCAACGTCCTCATCTGGCCGGGAGTAATTTTGTTCATCCTGATCCGGTTTGGTCAGGACTTGCGTGAGTTCTTCTCAAGCTTGGGGGAGCTATCGCTTAAAGGGGCAGGATTTGAGGTTTCTCTAAAGAGAAAACAAGCTGAAGTTGTTGCTGCTCTGTCTGCTGCGGCTGCATCTAAACCTGATGGAGATAAGACTCCTGAGAGCGTTGCAAAAGAAGCGATGATTGCCGCAGATGTTGTCGCTGAAGTGGTTACGCCTCGCGCCATAAGACGTGCGAGGAGATCAACAGTCCTTTGGGTGGACGATAACCCTCATAAAAATAGCTATGAACGTCAAGCACTTGAAGCGCTAGGAGTTAGTTTTGTGTTGGCGAAATCGACAGATGAGGCGCTAAAGAAGATTTCTAAACAACGTTTCGATGCAATTATTTCCGACATGGGGCGACCACCTGATTCCCAAGCAGGTTATACGCTTCTCGATCAGCTACGCTCTAGTGGGGATCAAACTCCATTTATCATTTATGCTGGTTCAAGAGATCCAGAGCACGTTGCGGAGTCACGCCGTCGTGGTGCTATTGGATGTACTAATAATCCAAACGAGTTGTTTGAGATGGTATTGTCTGCGTTAGCTCGCCCCGCATAACCACCCCAATGTACACCGACCGCTGAGAGCTTATCTATTGAGTGTACTGAGAACAACTTAATTGATATTATTCCTTTCTTGATCGAGCAGGGAATAACTATTGATGATGTGCGTCAAGGTATGCGATCGCACCGAGTAAGTGAGCTATCATATCCATAATAGGATAAAAAGTTACAAAAAAGAGGGAATGTATGCAAACAATCCTTTTGAGTCGTGAAGAAGTCGCTCGTCGTGCGAAACATTTGTATGAGAGTACCATCCGCCAAAAAATTGAATTAGAAGAGAATATTGGCAAGATAGTCATCATTGATATTGAAACAGGTGACTACGAAGTTGATAAAACTGGGCTAAAAGCCGCACGTAGTCTGATGGCAAAGCATCCGTATGCTCGACTTTTTGGCATTCGTATTGGTTACAATGTGGCTGCTTCGTTGGGTGGTGTAATGGATCGTGTCAACAAGTGATTTCTGGTATTGTGACCGATCGGCACGCGATCGCCCTTGTTGACGTTTCTCCTCCCAAGCGGCTCTACTTTCGCGATCGAGTTTGTCATAGATACGGGCTTCACTGACTACCTATGTTTGCCACCGGAGGCAGTTACCTTACTGGGGTTGCCGTTCCTGTACGATATGCCTGTAAACTTAGCAGATAACAGTGAAGTCCTAGTAGCAGTTCACGAAGCAATCATCCTTTGGGACGGGGAAGAACGAGAAGTTCGTGTATTTGCTACAGGGCGAAGACCTCTGATTGGAACTGCTTTGCTCGACGAGCAAGAACTTGTGATTCAGTTCACTGAGGGGGGATTAGTGACGATTGATGAGTTGTAGTTTCCAACGCTCGATCGCCCTACTCAATACTTCAAAACTACTGCGGTCGATCGCTCTTCAATTAAGTGCGTTAGCGAAGCCCTCGAAGAAGATCGCTCTTGGGGTTTCTAGCGTTAAGTTTATTGGTGAGTGTTCTGCATCAAGTTAGGAATGAGAATTAAATAACTTCCACTCTTGAAAGTGGGATGGGCGTCCCGCCCGTCCAAAAAGGACGGGCGGGACGCCCATCCCACAATAACAATTAAAATTGTAAGTTATTTAATTCGCGATCCTTAGATGGAGACATTTTTACACTTGGCAAATTATATTTTGTCGCCGAAAGCTGTGCAACCATTTCTGCACGAGACGAAACCTCAAGCTTACGGAACATTCGCTTCAAAGCTTGCTTCACTGAATTCTCAGTAATCCAAAGTTCCCTCCCGATTGCTGCGTTGGTTCGCCCCAAAGCAACCAATTCGGCAATTTGCAATTCACGAGGCGTTAGGCGTGAAGTCTTCAAAGGTTGGTGTTGCGATTCCCTACGGGATAGCTTCGCCGCGCGTACTGTTGCAGCCCAAACAGACAAGTGCAAACAGATCGCACTCAAATCCGCTAGATTTTCTGTATCGAAAGCGGGCATTGACCGATCGCGCGTACAACCCACTACACCCATTAATTGACCGCGACTGACAATCGGCCCCGCCATGACGTGCCAATGATCGGGTCGGGGACAAATTATTGTCCAAACCTTGGGTGATGCCACCAATGCTTCATGGACAGGAGCATGACGTTCCGCTAAATAACGCACAACAGGATTGTGTTCGATCGATAGCCCAACTTTCAGTATTTTCTGAAGATTACTATCTACCAAGGGCAGTTGATCGAAGAAAAAGATTCCCGATCGTTTAGCTGCAAAATACTCGCCGATTTTGGGCACGACTTGCGATCGCAAATCTTGTTCGTCCTTTACCTGGTCGAGCGCTTCAAATAAAAGCTGCAAGGGACTTTTCATCGTCATGGTGTCAACCGATTTTAGATTTTAGATTTTAGATTTTAGAATTGACCCCACGGATGAATCCGGGCGCTTGTAACCAAATTGCTTGATTGTCAAAAAGAGTACCCGATCGAGGTCTAGAAGCATTGCAATACTCGAATTATATTACCCTTGTAATCTCAAAAGCAACTTGACATGACAACAAGTTTGGAAACCGAGCCTGATCGCACTCCCACACGTGGGATACTCATCAGCTTTTATGTGACTTCAATCATCTTTAATGTCTGCTTGATTGCTCAGTTATTAACGGTTGGAGTTGCCTACTTCAATAATCCTGCATGGTGGAATATTCATGTTTGGCTAGTGCGAGGGTACAGTGGGCTGTCATTAGTATTACTGGGATGGTCGTTTCTCGCCCCATTCTCACGCAGAATACGACATCTCGCCGCCAGTTTGCCAATCCTGCTTGGACTACAATTTTCCAGCATTCATCTCAAAAGTCCTCTTCACCTAGAGATACTGCATCCTCTAATTGGATTTACGTTACTCTATGTTTCTTCCAGCCTTGTACATCGCATATCGTCTACTTTATCGTCCAGCAACTATCACAATAATCAAATTTGAGAGGTATAAATGACGCAAGATGCCATCTTCACCCCCTTCTTTGCCACAGTGTTTCTAACACTCCTAGTATGGGTGTATATGTACATCCGCCGTATCAGTTTTATCAACAGTATAAAGCTTGCCCCGAATGAACTTGCTGTACCGGGCGCACTGGCACAAATTTCGCCACCCAGCGTATCCAATCCATCGGACAACCTAAAAAACCTGTTCGAGGTTCCGGTACTTTTCTATGCACTTGTCCTATATCTGTTCATCACGAAGCAGGTAGATACAGTGTATGTGAACGCCGCGTGGGTCTTCGTTGTGTTTCGCACATTGCATAGTGCTGTCCATTGCACATTCAATCTCATCATACTTCGGTTCTACCTCTACCTATTTGCCACGCTCGCGGTGTGGTTCATCGCGATCCGCGCAGCACTTATTTACTTTGGCACAATTAATTAACTTCGCTCAAATGAGGTAGAAGTTATCAACAGTCGCCGAACAATGAGCGTGCAGCGGAAAGCCGGCCCTGTTTCTGCGTGTATGTTTGGGGTCTTGCGGGGCGGTCTACCACTGAACCAAGTCGTTAGGTCGCGATCGCAATACCCAATACTTTAAAATTACCAGTAGAGCGATCGCGCCGGAGCAAGTTTTGAAGCGATGCGCTAAAATCCTGTTCAGATAGCTATTATAGATTAATCATGAAGATTAAGGCGAAATATGTTTCTGGCAAAGGACTCGGCAAAATGTTTGAGCGACATGGTTGGTCGCTAAAAATAACCGCTTTGTCTCGTTAGAAGGCTCTTTGGCTATCCATCCCTAATTATTCAATCCACCGGGTTGTATTCATCAATACAATTGAAAAAATCAAAGCATTTTTAGAGCCATGAAAGGGTTGATTCAATATCTTTACGAAATCAAATTAGATAAAGCTATTCTCTGGTGCTATCTCATTTGGTATGTTGTAGTAGTTTGTTTTCATTTTGATCCTTCGGTCAAGATATGGCTCAATTCAATTGGTATAAGTGCTGTAATCGGTACTGGTCTGATGCTAAGTGTTTCTTCTAGTAAAGGCAAAAGAGATCATTGGCAGGCATTCAGGTTATATCTCATGCCATTTTGTGTCTCAAGCTTCTCTGCCTTAATTAAAGATGAGGGATTTATCATATTCATATCACCAAATATCACCGAAACAATAGTGTCAGTATCATGCTGTATTCTGTTTTTATTACTTATTTTAGGAGTCAAAATATTCAGAAATAAACTTATTTAGCGGAACGACAAAATTGGTTAAAAAAGCAGCAGAAATATGACACTTTAGGTTTAAATTACCCCGCTCGCCTTTAAAGACGATCGAGCTTGTAGAACTCTTACACCCCGATGAAGCGATGGAATTGCTTATTGAAATCGCTTTCTTAGTTTCTCGTCGGATAGTTCTTTGAGTGCGATCGCTTTTTGGTTGGGCGATCGCCGAGTTGTACTATACTGGCCTCTGTAAAGAAATTACCAAGATCCCCAGACGAAGATCGGCGGTAAGGGGGTTGCTAAAATAGGTCAATCGCGCTGGCATTTTTGGTACTCAAATCGCTTTCTTTGGATTAATTGGCGTTTTAAATTCTGCCTTCTACTTTCTCCCTTGGGCCCACACAAGCGGGGGGGAATGCCCTCCCTACGGTCAATTGTCAATAGCCAATAATTAATTGTTAGGATTCCATGAGGAAGCCAAAAAGATATATCATAATCTTAACCGGATCATTTCTTCCCAGATATGTTCTACTGTTCTAATCCCACGTGTTCTCATCCTTTCAATCCCGACAACTCTAAATTTTGTCAAAGTTGCGGATCGCAAGGCCTCAACCCTCTCTTTAGAAACCGCTACCGCGTGATTCGACTGTTGGGCGAAGGGGGATTTGGCAGAACTTATGAAGCGGTAGATACGGATCGCATGGACGATCCCTGCGTAATTAAGCAGTTTGTACCCCAATTTCAAGGAACCTCAGCACTTGAAAAAGCCTCACAATTGTTTAAAGAAGAAGCGAAACGACTTTACGAACTCGGTGAACATCCCCAAATTCCTCGATTAATTGCTTATTTTGAACAAGACAAGCGACTTTATTTAGTACAAGAGTTGATTGAGGGGCAAACTTTACTAGCAGAATTAACTCAGCAGGGTGCTTTTAGCGAAGAAAAAATTTGGCAGTTGCTGGCAGATATTTTGCCAATTTTGAAATTTGTGCATGATCGCCATGTCATTCACCGAGACATCAAACTTGAGAATATCATGCGGCGCCGCACCTCTGTTAGCTCATCCCTGCCAAAGGCGGGAAATTTTCGGAATTCAGCTTTCCGAAGGGGAGGGCGGGGAGAGTTAGTTTTGATAGATTTCGGCATTTCCAAACAAGTGACGGGCTCCCTAATGAGCAAAGTAGGCACGACGGTAGGAACGCCCGGATATTCACCTGTAGAACAAATGCGCGGTCAAGTTTTCCCCGGCAGCGATTTGTACAGTTTGGGAATAACTTGCCTGAGACTGCTAACTCAATGTTTGCCAAAAATTGACGGTTCCGATGACCTTTATGACCCGATCAACGGCGGCTGGATTTGGAGAGAACGGTTGCCAGCCGGCACAAAAGTCAGCAGCGAGTTGGCAAATGTTTTAGACAAATTAATTCAAGATTATCTCAAAAATAGATATCAATCTGCTGATGAAGTAATCAAAGCTTTAAATCTCTATTCTTTACCTCCCCAACCCCATTGTGCCAATGGAGGACAACTTGCTCTAAATTCTTTTCGGACAAAGGGAGGACAACTTGCCATCAATACCCCGCTCAATCAAAGCGGGCAAATCAACAGCAATATCTCTGTCAATAGCAGGGGAAAATTCCGCACCAATCCGCCTCATAACAAGGCATCGCAGAGAATTGCTGCTGTCAAAAGCACTTTTGAATTTCAGGTGGTGACAGTAGACAAGCGCGGGAAGCAAATTAATGTTAACAGCGGCAAAGCGCGTTTTTTTGAAGAACCTCTTGGTAGCAGTACACTGCTGGAAATGGTATCTGTTCCTGGCGGTACTTTCCTCATGGGTTCTCCAAAAGATAGAGGTGACAGCGACGAAAAACCCCAGCACCCAGTAACTTTAGGATCTTTCTATATGGGCAAATTTCCAGTCACTCAGGCCCAGTGGACAGCAGTGGCGGCGCTGCCGGAAATTAAAATATTTCTCAATCCCGATGCTGCCCGTTTTAAAGGTGCAAATCGACCTGTAGAAAATGTATCTTGGTACGAGGCTGTGGAATTTTGCGATCGACTTTCTCGCAAAACTGGCAAGAATTATCGCTTGCCTAGCGAAGCCCAATGGGAATATGCTTGCCGGGGGCAAACTACGGGGCCGTTTCACTTTGGGGAAACGATTACCAGCGAGTTAGCCAATTACAACGGAAATTCTAATTACGCTGATGCGCCGAAGGGAGTTTATCGCTTTCAAACGACAGATGTTGGTAGTTTTAAACCTAATGCTTTCGGATTGTACGATTTCCACGGAAATGTTTGGGAATGGTGCGCGGATTCTTGGCACAATAATTATAACGGTGCGCCTGCGGATGGTAGCGTTTGGGAGTCTGACGCGGACTCTTCGCTGAGGTTGTTGCGGGGCGGTTCTTGGAACGATCATCCTCCGAATTGTCGCAGCGCGTGTCGCCTCAGATATCAGCCGGATTGCAAGGCTAGTATTGTGGGTTTTCGAGTAGCTGTTTGTTTTGAGTGATCAGAGTCCAAGGGCAATTATTTATCGCCTTCAAAAATCGCCCACCTTTGTAACTCTAGAAGAAATGACCCAAAATTTAGCACTATTAATTTCGCTAGCAATTGAAGTTCCAACTGTTCTGCTGTTAGCACAGCTTATGGAACCAAGACCTGACAAAAAGCTGCTCTTGCTGCTAATCTGCGCTGGCATTGCTACTCTTGTAACTCATCCCCTAGCTTGGATCGGCTCCCAAATGCTGATTCCCTATTTGAGATTTCCAGAACGAGCAGGATCGATCGAAATCATTGTGACGATAGCGGAAGGGGCTTTCTACGCGCTAGTAGGTAAAATAGGCTGGCGGCAAGGACTTTTTCTGTCAGCAATTGCTAATGCCACCTCTTTCTTCGGCGGCTTGGCTATCTACCAACTGCTTTAACTTCGATGAACCCTGTTTCCGCAGGACAAACTATAGCCAGCAACAAAATGGGAATTTCTAACCAAGCATGAATAGCAGCTACCAACGAGTAAACGCTGCGAGTACCTGTAAAAGATTGAGTAAAAGCCACAAATAAAAGTGTTGCCAAGATAGCAACTGTCCCGCGAAACAGCCAGCCCCTTTGCCAAGGAAAGAAAGTACGAGCTTTTGCCCAACTCGCAGCATCATCCCAGTGAGGCAGTACGCCGAGAACAACCGCATAGTGCATACACTGAAGGAACACGGCGGCAGAGAAAGCTCGGTCGCCCATAGCTTCCCCGTGCAGATCTGGAGGTACAAATACGCCCAAGTGAGAGGAAAGTGACCCTGCTTTCAGCAGCGAAACTGAGGGAGATAGCAGATGAAGTTGAGCTAAGGCGGCGTGTGGCAAGCCGGAAAGAATTAGCAGCGGTATCGTAACAAAAACTAGCAAACAGCAGCATAAAGCGCGCTGTCGCCGTTCGCCTCGTAGTCTTTCGGCGATGAAACCAACTGGTGTTAGGTTGTGCAAGATACTAAAAACCAACAGCAACATAGCAGGCGCGATCGCAATGCCTGCCGTCACTCCCGCCACCACTGCTATGCCAAAAGCACCCCACAGCCAACTACGCAAGGCGAGTTTAGGAACGACTAATCCTGCTAGGCACGCAACGCAAGTTAATTCTAAAGGTGCGATCTGCAAGCTAGAAATCAAGCCCAGCATAAAGCAGGTGCGGAAGCTAACAATTAGCAGCAGGAGCCAAATCATCCCCAAACGTAAGTTGTTTCCCAGGCGAGAATTAAAACGACCATCAACATAGCGCAATTCGGTGATGACGTGAGCTAGTCCAAACATTGCCAGGGCGATCGTGTAAGTTGCTAGTGGCAAAGCAACTGATATCAGAGCGCAGGCTAGCACAAGCACAATTGCTGCTATTAGCACCAACTTATGTCTTGGCGGTAAGGTTTCCATCGTCTCCATGAGGTGCAAGGATTGCTATAGCAAGAACGGATAGCATTAAAGCGAAACTATTTAGGCAGCTTGCGCCATCTAAAAATTACTATAGCTGTTACGACGAGGCTGGAAAGCACTAAAAGCCCCAAAATAAACATTTGAGAATTACTGCTTTTCTCCCTTAGTTCTAGATTGTTGTTACTGATAGAAACAATTTCCAATACATCCGTAATGTCCCCAACGAAGATGGCTGCGACAGATCGCGAGTGCTCAATTTGTAGTTTTGATGGAATTAAACGTCGATCTTTTTCATCAAATTTTTTAAGTTGTTCGGCGAGAATTTCTCCAGGTTTAACCGCTGATTTTGGCAGGGCGTAAACTTGGCTATACATCCGATATCCGCGGTCACCAAAACACAGATTTGGCTTGAGGATTCTATGACTACCTGGGAGTGTCGGGTTCGGGTTAACAGAGCGGACGACAGCTATAAATAAATACTGAGGATATTTATTTAAGTTATCAATTTTAAAACAGGCATAAACTTTAGTATATCCTGGTGTCAGCACATCTGCACGCGCAGGCAAAGATAGTCCTAAAGATAAGACTAATGACAACAGTAAAAATGTCGATTTTATGGTTAATTTTTGCATGAGTTTTAGCTAGACTGAATAGATTAGGACTAAGGCAAAAAAACCGGTTTCTATGAAAAATCGTGGATACACCCTGTGTTGGATTGAGGAAGGAAACCCAACCTACAGTATCAACTAATACCAATTATGTAGGTCGCTGCATAGAATGGGAAGCCTGAAATCTTTTCTGGTCAAGGATCTATTCTATGCAGCTTCACAGAAAATTGGTATTAGTTTTTCTTCTGTAGGTTGGGTTGGCAGCTCATGTACCTGAGAAAGGCTATACCGTTAAAGAAAAATATTACCTCAACCAGCCTTTTTCTGAGGAGCGACTATGCGTTCCACACTCATAGCAGCAACACTCAATGTCACCACAGCCATGCCCAGAATTGCCACAGGCTGCAACTTCTCATTGATAATTAGAAAACCGAAGAGTGCGGTCATTGCCGGCCCCAAAGTGCCAATTACTGAGGCTAAGGCCGCCCCCGCGAACCGGATGGCAAAATTATTCAAAAGATAGCTAAACAGCGTCAGCACCCCTAAAACAACGCCTCCCATAATCAAACCAGGCCAAACATTTTGGTCGATTTTAGGAGAAAAATTTTCCGACAGTGGCACCCACAAACTCAGGGACGAAAATACAAAAATCGCGGCGAAATTAACTAAACTAAAAGGAATTGGGTGCAGCTTGCCCGCAGCCATTTGCGTCAGCAATACGTAACCTGCAAAGGTAATCCCAGAAGCCAGTGCAGCCGTGACTCCCACCCCGACATTGCCGCCGCCCGGAGCTGGAGCCGCAAAACTCGGCCACCCAACTAAAATCAAACCTGCGGTAATCCCCACTATCGCCAAAAAGCCGACATTGCTAGGACGAGAACCAAACAAGATCCAAGAACCGAGTACGGTAATGATCGGATAAATAAAGAAAATCGTAATCGCAATCCCCGCTGGAATATTGCCGATCGCCAAATAAATCAAAACCTGAGACAAAAACAGAAAAAATGCGCTTCCTAAAACTTTACTCCACAAAGCTCGATCGCCCGACTCGAACAACCGCCTAATATCTTTCCACACAGAAGGATACAGAAATGTCGCCAATATCGGCATCAAAGCCATCACCACGATCAGCCGCATCAACAAAATCAACAAAGAATTGCCAAAACCGGGAGTCACCACCCCCGGAAATTCAAACAATCCAAAAACCACACGAGGATTTCTGCTTTTAATCAGAATTCTCAAACAAACATTAAACAGCGACAATACCACCGCCGAAGACAAAGCCAGCACCAAACCTGTCTGCACTTGAGAAGCTACTTTAGCGGGTGCCGTCGGTGGCGCTGAAGAAGGCTGGGGCATGGGTTCCCGCCGCGTTTCCACAGGTGTGGGGGGCAGAAATTGCGGGCGGACAGAATTAACAGAATTAGTTGATTCCTCGACATAGGAATCTTGAGCATCGAAAGGATTCTCAAGATATTCTTCTTCTGATTCGAGTTCTTCCCTGATGCGGTTTACGAGATTTTGTAACAGCTCTTCCCCTTGCATTTCCAGGGTTTTCATGTTGTTGAGCCGCACGGAAAGCTCGCTTTCATAGCTGCTCAAATCTTGTTCCAGCATCTGGAAACTGCGATCGATCCTTTCATCCAGCGCCGCCAGCAACTGCGAGGCCCGTTCGTCGTAGTTGCTTGGCGGCAGGGGGATCGGGAACTCGCCACTGGGAATAGGGCTGCTGAGAGAATTTCCCGAATTAGCGCTGAGTTCGTTGAACCGCTGCACCAACAAATCCTGCAAATTGTGAGCCAAAACTTGAGCCAACTGCTTCAGCCACAATTGCTGCTGCTGAATGTATCGCCCAGACAGAGATTCCATTTGCTGAGACTGCAATTTGCGATATTGCTCCCGGAGCTCTTCAATATCTTCAATCAGGTGATTTTTTTCAGTTTGCAGCCGAGTAATGTCTTGATTTAACTGGCCTTTGACATTTTCATGCAAAGCGTCCAGTTCTTGCATTACTGAGTGGAGAACTTCTTCTGCTGATTGTGCATCCTCTGGCTCGCCCTTTGACGAGTATACGTTTCGCTGCGCCATTAGCCTATAACCTCTAATTTAAACTGCACGTTCAGTGTTCTTAAGTATTTTGGCAAATCAGCTCGCAAGTTATAGTGAGTCGATCTAAAAGATTGCGGACACTGTTTAATCAATAGTAGTCGCTCAGTTGGAGATGTGAAAATTTGGCGATCGCCCCAAGAACACTTTGTGCAATTAGAAATCATACTACACTTGACCTCTCCACGGATTGCTCCCGGTAATTCTCCCATCTAACTCACCCGATTGCACCCGACTCACAAACCTAAGAGCCCGTTCCGCGACTAAATTTGATAGGGGGGTCGCACTCCTAGCCCCTCAACGGATAACTTGATCATGCGGCCAGAAATCCGGTTTCTTTTGCCCGCCTTTCTGCCGCACTCCCGCACCCAGGTTTATGATTTTAACAGTTCCGATCTTTTGCTCGCGAAAGTTTTAAGAGGCGATCGCACGTCAAAAAGCAACCCCGCGCCATCAAAAAATTAACATATCCCATCCCCCAAGAGCAACAGATATGGCATCCGAAATTTATGACAATTCCTTTACAAGCGAGCTACAAAAACTAAATATTTCCTCAGAGGCCGAAGTGTTTGTCTTTCCGGCATCATTTGCCCAGCAGCGCTTGTGGTTTCTCGACCAATTCGCACCGGAAAACCCTTTCTATAATGTAGTAACAGCCCTGCGCTTAACAGGTTCCCTCAACTTAACAGCCTTAGAGCAAACTTTCAACGAAATAGTGCAGCGCCACGAAACTTTGCGAACCACTTTTGCAGCGGTATCAGGTCAACCAGTGCAGATAATCTCTCCCGCTTTCAAGACTAATTTAAAAGTATTAGACTTGCAAGATTTGCCGCCACAACAACGGCAAACAGAAGCCAAAAAACTCTCCGCAGCCGAATCTCTTCGCCCTTTCAATTTATCCACCGGGCCACTGATGCGAGTCACCATCCTGCGGCTGACAGAAACCGAGCATATTCTCTTGGTAAATATGCACCACATAGGCTCCGATGATTGGTCGATCGGGGTGCTAATTAGAGAAGTGCAGGCTATCTATACAGCTTTGATAAATCAACAGCCATCTCCCCTACCCGAACTATCACTGCAATATGCCGATTTTGCAGAGTGGCAGCGCGAATGGCTGCAAGGTGAAGTATTAGAAACTCAGCTAGCTTATTGGCGGCAGCAATTGCACGGGATTTCTGTGTTAAATTTGCCCACAGATCGCCCTGCACCAGCTAGGCAAAATTATCGGGGAAAAACTCAATATTTAGAACTGCCGAAACAACTGAAGGACGCACTTGTAGCGCTCTCGCAGCGAGAAGGAGCGACTTTATTTATGACATTCCTCGCAGCATTTCAAACTTTGCTTTACCGTTACTCGCAACAAGAAGATATTGTGGTCGGTTCGCCGATCGCCAATCGCAACCGCAGCGAAATAGAAGCATTAATCGGTTTTTTTGTCAATACTTTAGTGCTGCGAACAGATTGTTCGGGAAACCCGACATTTCGAGATTTTTTGGGCCGGGTGCGGGAAGTAACCCTGGGAGCTTATGCTCACCAAGATTTGCCTTTTGAGAAGCTAGTCGAGGAATTGCACCCAGAGCGATCGTTGAATCGACACCCGCTGTTTCAGGTGGTATTCGGGCTGCAAAATGGGCCGGTAGACGAGCTAGAATTGCCAGAATTAAAGTTAAGTTCTTTTCATTTGGAGACTCAAACAACGCGCTTTGATTTAGAGCTGCATTTGTGGGAAGCTTCGGATAAGTTTAGGAACAGATACGGGGAACTGTGGAAAGATTCGGAAGGGCTCAGAGGCGTAGCTGTGTACAATACAGATTTATTTGATGAAGTTACGATCGCCCGAATGCTGAGGCATTTTAAAACGCTGCTGGAAAGCATTGTGGCTAATCCAGAACAAAGAATCGCTAACTTACCTTTATTGAGCGAGGATGAAGTGAATCAATTATTCAGAGAATGGAACGATACTCGGACAGATTATCCTCAAAATAAGTGCATTCATCAGTTATTTCAAGAGCAAGTTCAGCAGCATCTGGATGATGTCGCCCTAACTTTCGACAGCCAGCACATCACTTACAGAGAACTCAACATTCGCAGCAACCAACTGGCGCGCTACCTACAAAAACTGGGCGTGGGGGCGGAGGTTTTAGTGGGGCTTTGTGCAGAGCGCTCGATCGACCTAATTGTCGGGATGTTGGCTATACTGAAAGCGGGAGGAGCTTACCTACCGTTAGATCCGAGCTATCCGCGCGATCGGCTAAACTTGATGCTGGAAGATGCTCAAGTTAAAGTCTTGCTAATTCAGGATAAATTGATTGAGAATTTCCGAGACTTCTCAAACTCGGTGATTTACTTCGATCGCGACTGGGAAGACATAGCCAAAGAAAGCGCCGAAAATCCCGCCAACACCGTAACAGCAGACAACCTAGCTTACGTTATTTACACATCTGGCTCAACAGGAAAACCCAAGGGAGTTGCTGTCACCCACAAAGCAGTAAATCGGCTGGTACTCAACACCAACTATATAAAAATAGAACCTACCGATAAAATTGCCCAAGCATCAAACGCTTCATTTGATGCAGCCACATTCGAGATTTGGGGAGCCTTGCTTAACGGCGCTCAACTCGTGGGAATTAGCACAAATATTACCCTTTCGCCTCACGATTTAGCATTAGAACTGCGCCAACAAGGCATTACCGTTTTGTTTTTAACAACGGCATTATTTCAACAAATTGCTAGAGTTTTACCGCAAGCTTTTAATTCGCTGCGCTGCTTGCTGTTTGGCGGAGAATCTGTCGATATGAGATGGGTTAAAAAACTTCTCAAACAAAATCAAACCACTCAATTAATTCACGTTTACGGGCCTACAGAAAATACCACATTTTCGGCTTATTATTGCGTGCAAGACGTACCCGAAACTGCAACATCTATCCCCATCGGCCGCCCGATCGCCAACACGCAAATTTATCTCCTGGATGCGGATTTGCAGCCAGTGGCGATCGGTGTTATAGGTCAATTGTACGTCGGCGGTGACGGATTGGCGAAAGGCTACCTCAATCAGCCAGATTTAACTGCTGCTGCATTCATTCCTAATCCTTTTAGCAATAAATCTGGTTCTAGCCTTTATAAAACAGGTGATTTAGGCCGCTATCTGGTTGACGGCAACATCGAGTTTTTAGGTCGCATTGACGACCAAGTAAAAATTCGCGGCTACCGCATCGAATTGGGAGAAATTGAAGCCGCTTTGTGCCAGCATCCACAAGTGCGCGAAGCAGTAGTAATCGTGAGGGAAGACATCCCAGACGATAAACATTTGGTAGCTTATGTTATTCCTGACGGCATTAATGAAAAATCAGAAACTCCAAAGCTCAAGTCAAGTGACTTGCGCCAATTTTTGAAGGAAAAGTTACCAGGATATATGGTTCCTGCAACTTATGCAGTGTTGGAGAATATGCCACTGACGCCTAATGGCAAAGTAGACCGCCGCGCCTTGCCTGATATAGATACAGACAGCGAGGATATAACAGAAAATTATGTAGCGCCTCGGACTGATCTCGAAGAAATGCTAGGGAAAATTTGGGCTAAACTTTTGGGAAAACAGCAACTTAGTATCTACGATAATTTCTTTGAACTAGGCGGGCATTCCCTACTAGCAACTCAGTTGATTTCTCGCATCCGAGACGCTTTGCAAGTCGAGTTATCGGTCAGCAATTTGTTTGAGGCTCCGACTGTGGCGAGTCTGGCAAAATACATTGAAACAATGCGCTGGGCCGCGACTGGTTTGGATACTCCCAGAACAGAGGAAAATGAGCGAGAAGATGTGGAATTCTAAGCCCTTACATAATTGGATGATTTTGATTGTTTTGTGGAATTGGCATTTGCCTGTCGGTAGAAATTACCGCAATGGGAACTGATATTCAAGCCTGTTTCACGAGGAGATTTAGACCTGTTACTTGCTAACCTCCTAAAGGCTGATGCTGCCTATATACTTGCAAAATTGCTCGCGGGGCATTATAAATAAGGGAGAAAATGTTCTCCCAACAGCGACTCATCCCGAAAATAAGAAACGATGTCCAACCAAGCGTCTGACCGTCTTAAACAAAATGCTGAAAAAATTATGCGGATGTGGGAGAAGCGGGCGCGTGAGGAAGTCAGTGCATCAACGCATCAAGATTCTCTTGTCTTGCAAGATTCCCTACCTCTCTACTTAAACCAACTGGTAGATGAACTCTCAAACAGAATTGTCAGGACATCTGCGCGAATTACAGCCGACGAGGTAGAAAGTACGCGGATTGGCAAGCTGCATGGGCATGAACGGGCGGGGTATGCGGACTACTCCATGAGTCACCTCATTTTCGAGTATCAGCTCCTCCGTCAAGTAATATTTCAAGTTTTAGAAGAAGAAGCACCTTTAGGAGTGCAGGATAGAGACATTATTATCGGCTCCATTGAGCAAGCCGTTAATGACGCCGCCACTCAATTCTCCGAAACGCTGCGAGATATTCAAGAACTATTTATGGTGACGCTAACTCACGACCTCAGAAATCCCATCAATGTCGTAAAAATGGGAACTCAACTAACTCTGCGGCGGCTGGAACGAGGAGATAGCCACGCGGATGTGGCCGCGAGGATGCTCAATGCGATCAATCGGCTGGATTCGATGATTCAAAATCTGCTTGATGCGAGTCGGCTGCGGGCAGGACAGAGCTTAAAGATTGAAGTTGAAGAATGCGATTTTGTGATGCTAGTCCAAGACGTGGTAGAAGATTTGAGCTTCGCGTATGGAGAGCGGTTTGTTGTAGTCTCTAATTCTGATATCAGGACTTTTTGCAGCCGTAAAGAAATACGGCGGGTGATTGAAAATTTAGCAATTAACGCTGTGAAATATGGTGCGCCTAGTACGCCGATTACACTCACACTCCAGCAAACTGAAACGCAGATCAGCCTTACTATCCATAATGAAGGCAATCCGATCGCCCTAGACGCTCAATCCATCCTATTTCAACAATTTCGTCGAACCATCTGTGCTGAGGAGCAAACCGGCTGGGGATTAGGATTATTTTTAGCAAAGAGTATTATTGAAGCCCATAAAGGGACACTTGCGGTTGAAAGTGCAGAGGGCAAGGGGACAAGCTTTATTATCAATTTACCTAAAGTTCTTCTTTAGTTCGGGACATTAAGACTAAGAAGAAAAATAGGGTATAAAACAATACGGTTCAGTTAAGGAAAATTGTAGCGAAAATGTTGGGTTTCGTTCCTCAACCCAACCTACGCACTAAGATGCGTCCATCTTCGCTGATTCAGCGATTTGCTTCAACCTCTGAAGTTGCTGCGTTAGTTGCGTTTGTTGCCAGTCCCTTAGCTTCTGCGATTAATGGTGCTGCCCTGCGAGTTGAGGGTGGAGTGGTGCGATCGATTGTGTAGCGAAGTTTTTACCTTGATGTGCTTGGAAAATCTCTCACTCCCTACATTTCCGAACAGAATGCTTTCGTTCAAACAAAAATAAGGAGCGTTACATTTCATTAACTCACCCTAAAGCGATCGCTATTCCTGTGAGTCGTGATTTTTAGGCGATCGCATTTAACCTACAAGATCAGCGATCGCGCTAACCACTAACTTTTTTAGCTTATTGATTTTGGTTATACATTTTAAGAAAAAGGCGCTTCCAAAAAGAATCTTCTAAATTTTCTATTTCACAGTATTTTAATGGAGTATCTTTAAGATATTCTAAACTTTCCTGATGTCTAGCAGCAACACGACAACCATTATAACCTTCACCATTAATGAATTGTAGTTCATTAAGAAACCTAGAATCCAGTGGAGATAAACGACTGTCAATAGAATGAAATCTTAAGCAATTAGTTGGACTTATAGGAAAATAGAATTCAGGTTCCCAAACATTATATAAAACTGGGGAACCACTAATAACGTATTCATGTTTTATATTTAATGATTTTGGACTAACACTACTTAATGTTAAATTCTTAAATTTTTCGATTAAAAAATCAATATCTGTAAACAGATCAGCATGAATATTTTTAATACAATTAATACAATCCTCTCCTAAGATTTTAGAATACGAAATTGATTCATTTCTGATTGCGACACATCTAAGCCATTGAAATGCCATGAATTTATTGATTTTTTCTCGTTCCTGAAGGTTCAAGTTTTCTACACCATTTTTAATAATTGAGGCTATTATATCTGGAGATTGAGCATCGATCTCTTTAAACCATGAATCATAATTTTCTTCATTAGTTGTGAAATAATTATTTCGTTCAAATGTTCGATTTATGGGATTTGATTGTATTATAAGTTTATTTTTGATGTGAAAAATGACAAATATTGTCTTTTTATTTCTTGAGGAAGAAAAGTTTCTGAGTACGGCCTGGGTTACGAAATGTTGATGATCTGTCATACATTAAAACACGATGTTTAGTTCAATTAATATTATAACTTAAAAAAAATCGATTGTGAGTGCGATCGGCGATATTGTAGGGTGCATTAATGAAATGTAATGCACCTTTTGATTATTTGCAAGAGAATCCAATTTTGTGCGTTACGCTACGCTAACACACGCTACTCCTAGGACAATTTGAACACCTTCATCTGCGAGCTTTTTGTGAGGTTAAAAGGCGATCGTTTTTGGGAGGTGAAGGGGAAAGTGGCGATCGCTATTCCTGTGAGTCGTGATTTTTAGGCGATCGCACTTAACCTACAAGATCAGCGATCGCACTAACCACTAACTTTTTTAGCTTCTTGATTTTGGTTATACATTTCAAGAAAAAGGCGCTTCCAAAAAGAATCTTCTAAATTTTCTATTTCACAGTATTTTAATGGAGTATCTTTAAGATATTCTCAAGTTTCCTTATGTCTAGCAGCAACACGACAACCATTATCTTGTTGGGTTTCTTGCCTCAACTCAACCTACGATGAATAAATTTTGTCCTGTACTGAGCATTAGGGTATGATCGATGTAATCTCACCTGAGATATTACATCCTATTTCGTCTCTTAATCTTTTTAACTGTAGCCCAACCCTAGGTCGTAGAATAATTAAATAATGATGCAATAAACTGTTATCTAGTGACAATTCATTCATAAAGTCTTGGTTTGCATTCTGAATAGATCTACATATCTCTTTTAGGCGTTTATCAGAGTCAATAGCTTTAACTTCAAGGTCAATTGTTTTTCTTACTTCAGCGATAGATTTAATAACATGATCAGGATTTTCAATTAAATGACATTGAAAATAGACACCTTTATTCGATATATAATCAACAATATTTTGTGCGATTTTTCGGTTTGTTGACCGCCTTGAAATTAACGGGAGTGGACTTTTATGGGTTCTAAGCAGCATTGATATGGTTTCTTCATGATCTTTCTTCCATCCGAAGAGATCATCTGAAGAATAATCAGCGCCTTTATTTTTATCTATTAAAGTATGGCAGTTAGCACATAACCATAATCCATTTTCGACACTTGCTATATTGATGGAGGATTTCGGATCATGCCTAGCTGCACCTGCCTTTTCACCAAGAATATGAGCAGCCTCGCCCTTTTTGTTTTTTAATTGAGGGTCGGTAATTGTCGGCCCTATTGTCAGGGTATTGCATTCGGGATTACTGCATATGTAAGCTGCTCTATAAGCTATTGTCTCAGAGGTTTTTTTATCAAATGCCATTTATATTTTTGGTAGTTTATGTTTTCTAACTACGTATTATGTTCCCGATTACAGGATAAATACTTATACAAAATAATTATTACATAGATTGTCGGATAAAGCAACCAAAATGTCAAAGATGCGAGGGTATCCTTTAACTCCAAGGGCGATCGCATCTATTTAACAGCTAGCAGCGATCGCGGCACGAATATTCAAGGACTTTTGCAGGCGAAGGCAATACTTGAAAGTAATCAGTAAAGATTGCTGGTGATGGAGCAATTTATGGAACGAGGGGCGATGTTCCGCTACTACTCCTTGCCGATCGCGCTGCCATCTTTCCTGGACACAGTTTGACACACCTGCTATTTTTCAAAGCCAAGATTTAGAGAGCAATGCCTGATGTCTAGCTACCTAGAATCAAAATCTCATCCTTCAGAGAGGTAGCAAGCTGCTAGTTTACTGCCAGCATTGGGGTGAGGTGGAGTCGATTGAAGCAAATCTCAAAGCGGCTTTAGCAAAGGTTCAAACTGAGCAGGAAGTTCAGGTAGGATAGCCTCACTTTTTTTGCGACGATCCTCCGCGCCGCCTTCTTACGATCGCGTAACCGCCCGATGGGTGCGATCGCAGCCTACTTAGTTGCAATAGCACGCTCGAATCGACTTGTAGGGTGCGTCAGACTTTGATTATAAACGGATTATCAAGGGTTTCGGATCTGACGCACCTTACTAATTATGACACTTCCGTAAGTCCTGGCTCTTAATTTGTGCGCTGGTGGAATTTATTTTATTGATTTGCCCAAGTAATCACAGGATGACTCAAAATGCCCGATCCAAAAATTATGAATCTTTTGAACTTGATTGATTTCAAAATTATAAAGTCCAGCTATTCCAGTGTTATCAAGACCTGATATTCTAAGCTGAGTTTATTGGTGCAGCTTCTTTTGCCTCCAGACTTTTGCAAGAGGTCTATAGTTAATTGTTGGCTGTTATTGTTGGTAAAACCCACCCCGGAGAATGAATTATTTGCTGTATTTTGGATTGGGTGGGGCAGGTTTTACCAGTGAGGTTGACGGCAGCTAAAAATCACGAAATTTCTGTGCAGAATGCCCTGACAGCATCTGCAAACTGCTGGTTATGCTCGATTAATGCCATGTGTCCTCCTTTCTGTATAGTAACTAGCTCTGCTTGAGGTAATTCTGCTTTCATTCGCAGGCTAGCTGGGGGGGTAGTGGCAATATCTGAATCGCCGCAGATCACCAACACAGGAATGTCAATTGATGGCAAAGTTTTTGTTTCGTCAAAGTTGAGCATTCCCAGTGTGCCGCGAGCGAGAACGCCGGGAGAACCCAAGGCTGATAAGAAAGCTGAGAACTCTAATTGACCGCGCGTTTCAGTGCCTTTAAATCCCGATATTTCTACACTGATGTACAGTGAACCATTGAGATAGCTCAGCCAAGTCATTCCCCACATAATCGGTTCAAGAGCTATGGTGAGATAGAGCATAGGTTGGAGCAGCGGCTTTTGCAAAGCGCGTAATAAACCGCTAAAAATAGCGGTTTTGAGGGGATTAGTATAAGTCGTATTTACCAGAATTAAACCAGCTACTCGACTACCGAGAAGTTCTGAAAAAAGCCGACTGAATGTTAGAGTAATCATGCCGCCGATGCTGTGTCCGAGTAGGATAACAGGTTTAGTTCCTGCTATGGCAATGACGGCTTCGAGATCGCAGGCAAATTTTTCTAGGGAGTAGTCGCTGTTTTTTGGTCGAGTAGATTTTCCCAAACCTGGAAGATCCCAAACAATCACTCGGAAGCGATCGCTTAGTTGCCGTTTCGCGTAATACCAAACCATACTGTTCGGCCCCCAACCGTGCGAGAGGATAATCGGCTGTCCGTCCTCTGGGCCGTAGAATTCTACTTGTAAAATAGTGCCATCAGGCCTCTCTACCCGCTGCACCGTACCCGTCCGCGTGGGCTTCGGTTCGTCAGCACCGGGGCGGCGGAACAAGGGCAAACTGATAAAGCGGCCGCCAACGGACCAAAGAAGCATCAAGACTCCGCTGACTAAGTAGGAAATCCCTACAAGTGCGCCGATGTACCATTCGTAAATAATGTATATACCTCCGCCAAGTACCCCGACGGACAGCAGTCCCAGCAGCCATAGGAACAGGAAATTGAACGGCATGAACGGCATAAGCTGAAACCTTGGGTAGGATTTTGGTTGCGGATTCAAACAGAATCATACTTAGGTTAGGCCACAGTCGGCAAGGGGTAAGTTAAGCTCTTAATTTGTGCGCTGGTAGAATTTATTTTATATTTGCCCAAGTAATGACAGGATGACTCAAAATGCCCGATCCAAAAATATCGAGTTCATCACCAAATGCCAGAGATTCTGTCAGGGTGGAGTTAGTGGAGTTTTTATCTTACCTTCGCAGTCTAGATATTAATATTTTTGTTGAGGGCGAGATCCTGCGCTGCAATGCTCCCGAAGGAATTATTACACCCGAACTGCGCGCGGAAATTTCTCAGAAAAAAGCCGAAATTATTTCATTTTTAAAAGCAGCTAATCGTACTTCTAGTTTCACTCCTACACCGATTGTTCCTGTGGGGCGGGACGGAAATCTACCGCTTTCCTTTGCACAGCAGCGCTTGTGGTTTCTCGACCAATTAGTACCGAACAATCCTTTTTATAATGTTCCCGCAGCATTGCGTTTGACAGGTGCGCTCAATTTTGCAGCCCTGCAACAAACCTTCAATGAAATTGTGCGCCGCCACGAAGCTTTACGCACGACTTTAGCAGTAGTTTCGGGTCAACCTGTTCAGAGAATAGCTGCTGCTTTCCACCTCCCGATTAATGTAGTAGACTTGCGAAACTTGCCCAAGGAATCTCGACAAACTGAAGCAAATCGGCTCACCGCCCAGGAAGCTCAACGCTCTTTCAATTTGTCCGCTGACTTGTTGGTGCGAGTCACATTATTGCAGTTAGATGATGCCGAATATTTATTAATGCTGAATATGCACCACATTGTCTCCGATGGTTGGTCTATCGGAGTGCTAATTCAGGAATTAGGCGCACTTTACACGGCATTTGCTAGCGAAAAACCTTCGCCTTTACCGGCTTTGTCGATCCAGTATGCTGATTTTGCAAAATGGCAGCGCGAATGGCTGCAACGGGAAGTTTTAGAAACGCAGCTTGCTTACTGGAGACAGCAGTTAAACGGCATTTCTATGCTAAATTTGCCTGCGGATCGTCCCAGGCCAGCAATTCAAAGTTACCGAGGCAAAAGGCAATTTTTGCAACTGCCAAAACAACTGAGCGAGGCTTTAGAAACGTTGAGCCAGCGCGAAGGAGTGACGCTGTTTATGACAATGCTGGCAGCTTTTAAAACGTTGCTTTACCATTACGCGCAGCAAGAAGATATTGTGGTAGGTTCGCCGATCGCCAATCGCAACCGCAGTGAAATTGAAGCATTAATCGGTTTTTTTGTCAACAGTTTGGTGTTGCGTACAGATTTGTCGGGAAATCCAACTTTTCGGGAACTTTTAAACCGAGTCAAAGAGGTAGCATTAGGAGCTTACGCTCACCAAGATTTGCCGTTTGAGAAGTTAGTAGAAGAACTGCACCCCGATCGCGCGTTGAACCAAAATCCCTTATTTCAGGTGGCGTTTGCGCTGCAAAACGCGCCGGGGAATCGGTTAGAATTGCCAGAATTAACCCTCAGCCCGCAGCAGTTAGATGTGGGTACAGCGCGGTTTGATTTGGAGTTTCATTTGTGGGAGCGATCGCCCAACAGCTCGGGAAGCAACCAATCGCCCAGCAATAAGCTGTGGGTTGATAGCTCGGAGGGTATCAGCGGCATGGTTATTTACAGCGCCGATTTGTTTGATGAAGCTACGATTACCCGCCTGATCGGGCATTTTCAAACTCTGTTAGAAAGCATTGTGGCAAATCCGGAACAGCGAATTGCCAACTTGCAATATTTGAGCGCCCAAGAGCGCTATCATTTGTTAGTTGAATGCAACAATACTCAGGCAGATTATCCGCAAGATTTGTGCATCCATCAGCTATTTGAAATGCAGGCAGATCGGACACCGGAGGCGGTGGCGCTGGTATTTGGAGAGGAGCGAGTCACCTATCGAGAGCTAAATCTCCGCAGCAACCAACTAGCACGTTATTTGCAAAAAATGGGGGTTGGGGCGGAAGTTTTAGTCGGGCTTTGTTGCGGGCGATCGCTCGATCTGATTGTGGGGATGTTGGGTATCCTGAAAGCGGGAGGAGCTTACTTAATTTTAGATCCGAGCTATCCTGCTGAGCGATCGAGCTTTATGCTAAAAGATGCTCAAGTGTCAGTATTGCTTACCCGCCAGGGAATAAATTCCCTGTCTAATAGCGAAAGTCGTCTAAAGACGACTGAAGGAGGAC